>NZ_JACVUD010000100.1:0-15160 GCF_016624905.1 Stenotrophomonas sp. S49
CCGGGGGGCGCGGCGCCCCCCCCCGGCCCCCCCCGCCCCCCGCCCCCCCCCCCCCACGGAGGCGGTGTGCAGCGGCGTGCCCTGGGCCTGGGCGTCGGCCTGCAGGGTATCCAGGCCGGCCTGGCCACGCGCGCAGACCGATACCTGGGCACCAGCGCCGGCAAACGCCAGCGCCAGTTCACGGCCGATGCCCTTGCTGCCGCCGGCGATCAGTACCCGGCGGCCGCTGAGGTCGAGGGTCGGAGCCCGTGCGGGGATCCGACCCTGGGCAGGGGTCAGATCCCCGGAGGGGCTCTGACCCGCAGGCATGGCCAACTCGCTTGCCATTACAGATCGAACTTGATGCCCTGGGCCAGCGGCAGCGAGTCGGAGTAGTTGATGGTGTTGGTCTGGCGGCGCATGTAGACCTTCCACGCATCCGAACCGGATTCGCGGCCACCGCCGGTGTCCTTTTCGCCACCGAAGGCGCCGCCGATTTCCGCACCGGACGTGCCGATGTTGATGTTGGCGATGCCGCAGTCGCTGCCAGCGGCCGACAGGAACTTCTCGGCGGTCCTCAGGTTGGCGGTGAAGATGGACGAGGACAGGCCCTGCGGCACGCCGTTCTGCATGTCGATTGCTTCATCGATGTTGTCGTACGGCATGACATACAGGATGGGCGCGAAGGTTTCGTGCTGCACCACGGCGTCGCTGTTCTTCAGGCCCGACACGATGGCCGGCAGCACGAAGTTGCCGGCGCGGTCGATGCGGGTGCCACCGGTTTCGATGGTGCCGCCGGCGGCCTTGGCCTGGGCGATGGCATCCAGGAACTGCTGCACGGCGCCTTCGCTGTTCAGCGGGCCCATCAGGTTGGCGGCATCGGTCGGGTCGCCGATCTTGCCTTCCACCTGCTTGTAGGCCTTCACCAGCGTGGCCAGCACATCGGCGTAGATCGAGCGGTGCACGATCAGGCGGCGGGTGGTGGTGCAGCGCTGGCCGGCGGTACCGACCGCACCGAACACGATGCCCGGCACGGCCAGCTTCAGATCGGCGGTTTCGTCCAGGATGATGGCGTTGTTGCCGCCCAGTTCCAGCAGGCAGCGGCCGAGGCGGCGGGCCACCTTTTCATTCACGGTGCGGCCGACCTGGGTGGAGCCGGTGAAGCTGATCAGCGGCACGCGGCGGTCGTCCACCAGGGTTTCGGACAGGGCTGTGCCGGCGTCGTTGACCAGGAAGAAGATGTCCGGGAAGCCGGCTTCGCGCAGCGCTTCGTTGCAGATGCGCATGGAGGCGATGGCGGTCAGCGGGGTCTTGTTGGACGGCTTCCAGATGCAGATATCACCGCAGATGGCGGCCAGGAAGGCATTCCAGCTCCACACCGCCACCGGGAAGTTGAAGGCCGAGATGATGCCGACCAGGCCCAGCGGGTGGTACTGCTCGTACATGCGGTGGCCGGGGCGCTCGGAATGCATGGTGTAGCCGTACAGCATGCGGCTCTGGCCCACGGCGAAATCGGCGATGTCGATCATTTCCTGCACTTCGCCGTCGCCTTCGGGCTTGCTCTTGCCCATTTCCAGCGCGACCAGCGAACCCAGCGCGTCCTTGTGCTTGCGCAGCGCTTCGCCGCACAGGCGCACGGCCTCGCCACGGCGCGGGGCCGGTGTGGTGCGCCAGACCTTGAAGGCTTCCTGCGCACGGGCGATGACGATTTCGTACTCGGATTCGGTGGTGGCGCGCACCTGCGCGATGGCCTCACCGGTGGTCGGGTTGACCGGGGTGATCAGCTCACCGCCATTGGCGTTGGACCATTCCCCGTTGCCCAGGTAGGTGCCGGCGTTGATCGCGTCCAGGCCAAGGGATTTGAGCAGCTCGGAAGACATGCAGACTCCTGTATTTCGTTACGTTGTAGGCGCCGCCGCGGGCAGGTGGGGGATGCAGCGGACTGAACCGCCGATGGTAGCAGAGCCGCCCGGATGCCCATGGTGCGGCGCGCCAGCGGGCTGGGCGTTGGGGGATGGGAAGCATGAATGCTTGGAGGGCAGGGGGCTTGCCTGTAAACTTGGCGGCTGCATGGCCCCGTAGCTCAGCTGGATAGAGCGTCCCCCTCCTAAGGGGAAGGTCGCCCGTTCGAATCGGGCCGGGGTCACCAGATTCGAAGCGCCTTGAGCTGGCATATGTACATTCTGCGTTCCTCGCGCGCCGACGATGGCGCAGCCTTGGTGGATCTGTGGCGTCGCTCGGTTGACGCGACCCACGGCTTTCTCCGACCTGAGGACCGGCAGGCGATTGATGACGAGGTCGCCGCTTTCCTGCCGCAAGCGCCGATGACGGTGGCGGTTGATCAGAATGATCGGCCGTACGGCTTCATGCTGATCGACGGTTCGCATATGGAAGCGTTGTTCATCGACCCTGACGTCCGTGGCACTGGCATTGGACGACAGCTGTTGCTGCATGGATTGTCTGCGCACAAGCACCTGACGACCGATGTAAACGAGCAGAACGCGCAGGCCGTTGGGTTCTACCTGCGGATGGGGTTCATCGAGACCGGCCGTTCAGCGTGTGACTCGCAAGGCCGTCCGTATCCCTTGATCCACCTGCGTCACAACGGGTAGTCCAGCAGAAAGCCCGGGCACCCGCCTCGTTGCGCAATGGCCTCGGACTAGTCGCCCGAACCGGCGGCATCCAGTTCCTGTTGGACAGTGTCATTGCGGATGCTGTCGATGGCGCGCTGCTGGCTCTCCAGCAAGGTTTCACATCGCTCCAGCTCAGATCGCACCAGATCGATTTTCCCATGTTCGGCCATGGCCGCGGCTCTGATGGCCGCGCCCTCCCGTAAAGGCGCAACCAGGGGTAACCACGTCTTGTAGCGGGTAGGCTTGGTCGCGGTGAGAGCATATGCTTGGCCATGCAGCCACAACGCCGCAGTCTGTGCGCCATTTGCCAGGCTCTTGAACTGCTCGGCGGACGCGGGTCGCCCGGCGTCCCGCTCGTGCGTGGACAGGAAATCCCACCAGCCAGCGCAGTTGGCATAGATTCTGGCTGATTCAACCGCTTCCGCAGCAGCCACAGCAATCTCTTTCTGGGGAACGTCGGCGCTAGTCGGCGGAGCAGCGTCCTGGCCGAGCATCAACAGCAATCCAAGCAGATTCATGCCGCTCACGAATGTACCCTCAGGGGACAGCTGAGCCTGAAAGCTATATGACTCGGTGCGGCCGTTCAATCCTACCCATTCTGAAGCACCCAACCCGTCTCCACGCCCACTGCACACGGCGTCCAGCACGCTGAGGTCATCCCTTCCACGCAAGGATTTCCGCCATGAATACCCCCGGTACGCCCAAGCCCACCTGGAGACAGCGCCACGGCCTGTGGCTGGTGCTGGTCGTGGTGCTGATCATTTTCGGCGTCACCCTGTTCCTGCGCTGGTAACCGCCCAGCCCCACGGAGGCGCCCGTGCAGTTGCCCACCCTGCTTGTCACCCTGGCCGGTGAGCTGATCCTGGTGCCGGTCACCCTGTTGCCGATCATCAATCCGCTCAGCACGGCGTCGGTCTTCGTTTCCACGGTGGGCAACCGCCGCGCCATGGCCAAGAAGCTGGCGCGGCAGATCGCGGTGAACAGTTTCGTGGTGATCGTGCTGGCAATGCTCGTCGGCACCTATGTGCTGTCGTTGTTCGGCATTTCCCTGCCGGTGGTGCGTATCGGTGGCGGCTTGCTGGTGGCCGCCGCCGGCTGGCGCATGCTCGGCGCGCGTACTGACGACCCGCCCAGCCCGGCGCAGGAGCAGGCCGAGGCGATTGCCGATGCGCAACTGGAAGGCAAGAGTTTCTTCCCGCTTACGTTTCCGTTGACCACCGGGCCGGGAACCATTGCCGCGTGCATCACTCTGGGTACACACGTTGAATCGGTTACGCCGCTGCACCTGCTGTCGGGTGTGATTGTGGCGGTGGGCGGGGCGCTGCTGGTGGTGGCGGTGATCTATCTGATCCTGCGCAATTCGATCTTTCTGGTTACGCGGCTGGGCCCGACCGGTGCGGTGGTGATGCAGCAGCTGGTGGCGTTCGTGCTGCTGTGCATTGGCATACAGCTGATGTGGACGGGGTGGGTGGACCTCAATCACGAGACGTTCGCCGGCGCGGCGTAGCGTCGAGCTCGCTCGACGGAGGTCGCCCGGACCGTCGGCCGCACCCCGAAGCGACGCGAGGCGCTTTTGTAGCGTCGAGCTTGCTCGACGGATAGTTGCAGGAGCAGTCGAGCAAGCTCGACTCTACGAAAGGCAAGGGCAGGAGCAGTCGAGCAAGCTCGACTCTACCGAAGCGGGTTCAGTGGTGTTGGATCGTACGCCGGTACCGGGGCGTTGCGGGATCAGTGCTGCTGCAGCAGTTCCACCAGCTGGCGCAGGCGGTAGGGCTTGGGCAGGAACTCGACCTGGTCCGGCAGGGGCGGCAGCTGCGAGCGGGCGTAGCCGGAGGACAGGATCATGCGCGCGTGCGGCTGGTCGCGGGCCACGTGTTCGCTCAGTTCGATGCCCGACATGCCGTTGGGCATGCTGATATCGCTGAACACCACGTCGAAACGGGTGCCGCTCTGCAGCAGCGCCACCGCTTCGTGACCGTCGGCGGTGGTTTCCACGTCGATGCCGAAATCGCGCAGGGCCAGGCCGATCATCTCGCGCAGATCGGTCTGGTCCTCCACCATCAATACGCGGATCGGGTCATCGGTCATGGGTGGAGTCCTCTAATGCAGGAAGCAGCAGGCTGACCGTCGTGCCAACACCGGGGGTGGTGGCCACGTCGACGAAACCGCCGCTCTGGGTGGTGAAACCGAACACCTGGCTCAGGCCCAGGCCGCTGCCTTTGCCAATGTCCTTGGTGGTGAAAAAGGGCTCGCTGGCGCGCTCGGCGATGTCCGGCGCCATGCCACGGCCCTCGTCGTGGACACGCAGGGTAACGTATGCGCGCTCCACGTGCCCGTCGGCATCGGGATCCAGACGCCGTTCCAGTGCGGTGGCCACCCGCACCCGGCCCCCGGGCGGGGTGGCTTCGGCGGCGTTGGCCACCAGGTTGGCCAGCGCGGTTTCCAGCTGCGCCCGGTCCAGGCACAGCGGCGGCAGGTCCAGGGTCATGGACGTGTCCAGGCCGATGCCGGGCGGGCAGCTGCGCCGCAGGGCGTCCAACTGACCGCCGATCAAGGCATTGATGTCCACCCGGTCGCGTACCAGGGTCTGCCCGGAACTGAACGCCAGCAGCTGGCGGGTCAGCAGGGCGCCACGGTCGGTGGCCGCCTGGGCGCTGGCCAGCAGCTCCTGCGCGCGCGGGTCCTGGCCAACGCGCAGCGAGACCAGGTCGATGGCGTTGCCGATGGTGGTCAGCAGGTTGTTGAATTCATGCGACAGGCCGCGGCTGAGCCGGCCCACGGTCTCGAACTGCTGGGTCTGGCGCAGCGCGCGCTGGGCATCGCGCAGCAGGCGCTGGGCCTGCCAGCTTTCGGTGATGTCGCGGGTGATCTTGACGAAGCCCAGCAGCTGGCCTTGTTCGACCACCGGTTCGATCACGATGCTGGCGCGGAACGAAGAACCGTCCTTGCGCAGCCGCCAGCCCTCGCTGGCATGGTGCCCCTCGCGTGCGGCCAGCTGCAGCAGGCGCTGCGGTTCACCGGCGTCGCGATCCTGGTCCAGGTAGAAGCGGCCGAAATGCGTGCCGACCACTTCCTCGGCCAGGAACCCCTTGATGCGCTGCGCGCCCGGGTTCCAGCTGCAGATGATGCCGTCGGGATCGAGCAGGTACAGCGCATGGTCATGCACGCTGTCAATCAGCAATCGCAATTGTCGTGAGGGATCCGTCAGTGCGGAATCCGTGAATGCGGCAGCGACCACGTCAATAGAAAAAGCCCCTGTAAGGGCGCAGACCCTAGGCAGCGCAGCGTGAAGGATATGTGCAGGCGCGGCGTGTGCCATTCGTCGTATGCGGCTGAATGCGACACAGGGTATCCTCATCACCCTTTTGCCGACTGGAAACCACCTGCATGCGTCCTGGTGCAACCACGCGTGACCGCTGGGTCTGGACGGCTTCAGCCGTGCTGCTTGCGGCAACCGCCGCCATGGAACTGGTGGTGCCGCTGGGCTACGCGGTCTGGCTGGCCTACTTCATGGCCGTGGGCGTGACGGTGTTCCAGCGCAGTGCGCGGGTGCCGTTCATGGTGGCGGTGATCGCCTGCGGGCTGCTGGCCATCGGCTACAACGTGGCGCCGGCCAGCAGCAACTCGGCATTCTCGTTCGTGAACCGCAGCATTGGCGGCGTGGCCTTCCTGATGATCGCGCTGATCGTGTCGCGCGCCATCGAGGCCCGGCGCCAGGCCATGCGCGCGCTGTGGTTGCAGGAAGCAGAGAACGCCGTGGCCCTGAGCCTGCGCGGCGACCTGGGCCCGGAACAGATTGCCGAGGCCGCCATGTCCAGTCTGGCCGTGCAGCTGCAGGCCCAGGTGGGCGCGCTGTACCGCCTGGAAGGCGGCCGCCTGCAGTTGACCGGCGGTGTGGCCCTGCCCACCGGCATTGCCAGTGCCGTGGGGCTGCAGGAAGGTCTGCTCGGCCAGGTGGCCCGCGATGGCCGGGTGCTGCATCTCAGTGGTGGCGACGCGCAGGCGCTGGAGTTGCAGTCCAGCCTGGGCCGCATTGCCGTGCGCGAGCGCATTCTGGCGCCGATCAGCAGCGATGGCAGCCTGGTGGGCGTGATCGAACTGGGGCGCGCCAGCCCGGGCCAGCAGGCCGCGCTGGACACCGAACTGCTGCAGCGCTGTGGCGAAACCATCGGCATGGCCCTGCGCGCCTCGTTGCTGCGCGCGCAGCTGGTGGTGCTGCTGGAGGAATCGCAGCGCCAGGGCGAGGAACTGCAGGCGCAGCAGGAAGAACTGCGCGTGGCCAACGAAGAGCTGGAAGAGCAGAGCCGCAGCCTGATGCAGTCGCAGGGCCACCTGGAGCAGCAGCAGGCCGAGCTGGAACAGAGCAACGTGCAGCTGGAAGAGCGCACCCACGAGCTGGAAGCGCAGAAGCAGGCGTTGCTGGTCGCCCAGGGGCAGCTGGTGCGCAACAGCAACGAGCTGGCCGCCACTTCGCGCTACAAGTCCGAATTCCTGGCCAACATGTCACACGAGCTGCGCACGCCGCTGAACAGCTCGCTGATCCTGGCCAAGCTGCTGGCCGACAACAAGGACGGCACGCTGACCGACGAGCAGGTGAAGTACGCGCGCGCCATCCTGTCGTCCAACAACGATCTGCTGGCGCTGATCAACGACATCCTGGATCTGTCGCGCATCGAAGCCGGCCATGTGGAACTGGCCGACGAAGTGGTGGTGGTGGACAGTGTGCTGCAGCGCCTGCGCGAAACCTTTGAACCGATGGCGCGGCAGAAGGGCCTGGCGCTGCAGATCGAAGCCGACGCGCTGGCACCGACCCAGCTGGTGGCCGACAGCCAGCGCCTGCAGCAGATCCTGAAGAACCTGCTGGCCAATGCGCTGAAGTTCACCGAACACGGCAAGGTCAGCCTGCACGTGCGCGCCGGCGGCAATGGCCGGGTGCGCTTCGAAGTGGCCGACAGTGGCATCGGCATCGCCCGCGACCAGCTGCAGGCCATCTTCGAGGCCTTCCGCCAGGCCGATGGCAGCACCCGCCGCCGCTACGGTGGCACCGGCCTGGGCCTGTCGATCTCGCGCGACCTGGCCGAACGCATGGGCGGCGATATCCAGGTGGACAGCGAACCGGGGCGCGGCAGCTGCTTCATCCTGGAGCTGCCGCTGCAGGGCGCCCCCGCGGTGGCCGAATCGGTACCGCACGCGCCGGCTGAAGTTGCGCCCATTGCTGCAGCGCCGGCTGCGGTGCATGCGCCCGCGCCGCAGCTGGGGGTTGCCCATGGCGCTGCCGGGCCGGTGCGCACCGTGGCCGATGATCGTGGCCAGCGTCGCCATGGCGGCCGCCTGATCCTGGCCGTGGAAGACGATGCCACCTTCGCCGAAGCGCTGGTGGTGCTGGCCCATGAACTGGACTTCGACTGCGTGGTGGCCACCACGGCCGAAGAAGCGCTGGCACTGGCCGTCGAGCTGCGTCCCAATGGCATCCTGCTGGACATCGGCCTGCCCGATGTATCCGGCCTGAGCGTGCTGGAACGACTGAAGCGCAACCCCGATACCCGCCATATTCCGGTGCACGTGGTGTCGGCGATGGATCGCAGCCAGGTGGCGCGCGAGCTGGGCGCGATCGGGTTTGCGATCAAGCCGACCACCCGCGAACGCCTGGTGGCCGCCATCGAGCAGCTGGAACAGACCAGCCAGCGCGATGTGCGCCGCCTGCTGATCGTGGAAGACGACAGCGACCTGCGCCACAACCTGGAACTGCTGCTCGGCCGCGACCAGCTGCAGATTGTTGCCGTGGGCACCCAGGCCGAGGCGCTGCAGCAGCTGAGCACGGTGACCTTCGATTGCATGGTGATGGATCTGGCTCTGCCTGACGGCAGTGGCTATGACCTGCTGGAACACATGGCCGGCAACGATGACGTCGGCTTCCCGCCGGTGATCGTCTACACCGGCCGCGCGCTCAGCCGCGAGGACGAGCAGCGCCTGCGCCGCTATTCCAAGAGCATCATCATCAAGGGTGCGCGTTCGCCCGAGCGCCTGCTGGATGAAGTGACCCTGTTCCTGCACAGCGTGGAAGCCAGCCTGCCCAGCGACCAGCAGCGCCTGCTGCGCGAGGCACGCCGCCGTGACACCGTGCTGGACGGGCGCACCGTGCTGCTGGCCGAAGACGATGTGCGCAACATCTTCGCCCTGTCCAGCGTGCTGGAACCGCTGGGTGTGAGCCTGGAAATCGCCCGCAACGGCCAGGAAGCGGTGGACCGCCTGGCCCAGCGCGAGGTCGATCTGGTGCTGATGGACATCATGATGCCGGAGAAGGATGGCCTGACCGCCATGCGCGAGATCCGCGCGCAGCGGCACCTGCAGGACCTGCCGATCATCGCGCTGACCGCCAAGGCCATGCCCGATGACCGCGAGCGCTGCCTGCAGGCTGGTGCGAATGATTACATCGCCAAGCCCATCGACGTGGACAAGCTGGTGTCGCTGTGCCGCGTGTGGTGCTCGCGGCAATGAACGAACAGGCGCTGTTCGACCTGGAACTGAAGGTGCTGCTGGAGGCGCTGTACCAGCGCTACCACTATGATTTCCGCAGCTACGCCATTTCCTCGCTGCGCCGCCGGGTGCGCCAGGCCATGCAACGCTATGAGTGCGAGCGCCTGGTGGACCTGCAGCACCGCCTGCTGCACGAGCCGGAGCTGTTCGCCCAGGCCATGCAGTTCTTCACCGTGCAGGTCTCGGAAATGTTCCGTGACCCGGCCTATTTCCGCGAACTGCGCGAGCAGGTGGTGCCGGTGCTGCGCACCTGGCCGTCGGTGAAGCTGTGGGTGGCCGGCTGCAGCACGGGCGAGGAGGTATGGTCGCTGGCGATCATGCTGCACGAGGAAGGCCTGCTCGATCGCAGCATCGTCTACGCCACCGACATCAACCCGGAGGCACTGGCCACTGCCGAGGCCGGTGCCTATGGCATCGACCGCCTGGCGCAGTTCAGCCGCAATTACCTGGCCGCCGGTGGCACCGGTTCACTGTCTGATTACTACGCCACCGCTTACGATGGCGCGGTGTTTGATCGCCAGCTGCGCCGCAACGTGGTGTTTGCCGACCACAGCCTGGCTACCGACACCGTGTTTTCGGAAGTACACCTGGTGTCCTGCCGCAACGTGCTGATCTATTTCAACCGCGATCTGCAGGACCGTGCGGTCGGCCTGTTCCGCGAGGCGCTGGTACACCGGGGCTTCCTGGGCCTGGGCAGCAAGGAATCGCTGCAGTTTGGCATTCACCATGGCGCGTTCGAAGTCTGCTCGCGCGAACACCGCCTGTACCGGAAGGTGGCCTGATGGCCGAGCCGCGTCCGGCGCTGGTGGTGGTGGGCGCTTCGGCGGGGGGCGTGGCGGCGTTGCAGCAGCTGCTGGGCGCGCTGCCGGCCAGCCTGCCGGTGCCGGTGCTGGTGGTGCTGCATCTGCCGCGTGACCGCAGCAGCCGCATTGCCGAAGTGCTGGCGCCGTACTGCGTGGTGGCCCTGCGCGAGGCCGAGGACAAGCAGCCGCTGCAGCCGGGCACGGTGACCTTCGCACCGCCGGATTACCACCTGCTGGTGGAAGACACCCAGGCGGTGGCGCTGTCGATGGATGAGCCGGTGCTGTTTTCGCGGCCGGCCATCGATCCGCTGTTCGAATCCGCCGCGGCGGTGTTCGGTGAGGGTGTGCTGGCGGTACTGCTGACCGGGGCCAGCAGTGATGGCAGCGAAGGCGTGGCCGCGGTGCGCAGCGCCGGTGGCCGCGCCTGGCTGCAATGCCCCGAGGAGGCCGAAGCATCGATGATGCCGGCCTCCGCCCTGCAGCACGCCGGCGCTGACGCCGTGCTGTCCCTTGAAACATTGTGTTGTCGCCTGAAGGAAGTTTTCGCATGAACCTGCTGCCGCCCGAGCCTGCCCCGACGCAGTCGCCGGTCAACCTGCTGATCGTCGATGACGTGCCGCAGAACCTGGTGGCCATGCAGGCGCTGCTGCGCCGCGACGGGGTGAACCTGTTGCTGGCCGGCTCCGGCGCCCAGGCGCTGGAACTGCTGCTGGAGCACGAAGTGGCGCTGGCGCTGCTGGACGTGCACATGCCCGAGATCGACGGGTTCACCCTGGCCGAACTGATGCGCGGTTCGCAGCGCAGCCGCGATGTGCCGATCATCTTCCTGACCGCATCGCCCGACGACCCGGTGCGCGCGTTCAAGGGCTACGAAAGCGGCGCGGTGGATTTCCTGCACAAGCCGGTGGCGCCGCAGGTGATCCTGAGCAAGGTGAGCGTGTTCATCGAGCTCTACCAGCAACGCCAGTTGTTGAAGGCCCGCAACGAGGCGCTGGAGCGGGCGCTGAAACTCAACGAGACCATGGCGGCCGTGTTGACCCACGACCTGCGTACGCCGTTGTCGGCCATCCTGCTGTGCGCGGACAAGCTGAGCCTGGAGCTGCCGGCTGACAACGCTTCAGCGCAGCAGACGCTGAAGCACCTGGAGGCCAGTACGGTGCGCATGGCGCGCATGGTGGAACAGCTGCTGGACTTCTCGCGCATCCGCACCGGCGGCCTGCGCATGGATGCCGCCGCCTGTGACCTGGCCGAGGTGACCCGTGCCGTGTTGGCCGAGGCCGGCAGCGCGCATGGCAGCGCCCGGCTGCAGTTCGAACAGGAGGGCGACAGCGGCCTGCAGGGCGACCTGGATCGGCTGGGCCAGATCGCGGCGAACCTGGTCGGCAACGCTTTGACCCATGGTGGTGATTCGGCGGTGCAGGTGCAGGTCGATGGCCGCGACGCACATACGGTCACCCTGCGTGTGCGCAATGCGGGCCAGATCGATGCGGCGCTGCTGCCGCGCCTGTTCGAGCCGTTCAAGGCCAGCTTCCATCCCAGCAAGGGCCTGGGGTTGGGCTTGTACATCGCCGATCAGTTCGTGCGCGCGCATCACGGGCGGTTGACCGCACGCAACGAGGCGGGCCAGGTGGTGTTCGAAGCGATCCTGCCGCGTCGCGTGGATGGTCGTGCCATCGCCGTTTCCTGAATTCTTCAGCAAGTCCCGGCGGCGATTGAGACGCATCCGTCCGCAACTGCTACGGTGGGTGTCTCTCTGGTCAAGGACGCCCCATGCCACTGTGCGCCATCGCCTATGTCAGCCAGGCAAAGGCAGATCTTCCGGTTGAACGCATGCACGCGCTGGTGGAGGACGCGGCACGTTTCAACAAGATGGCGGGGGTCACCGGCGTGCTGCTCAACGATGGCCAGCGCTTCCTGCAGTACATCGAGGGCCCGCCCGATGGCATCGATTCGGTGTACGAACGCATCCTGCGCGCGGGCAGTCACCACGATCTGATGGAGCTTGCGCGCGGGCATCTGGGCCAGCGGCAGTTCCCCTATTGGTCGATGCGCGTGCTGCCGGTGGAGGCCTCCCTGCTGCGGCAGCTGGCCGCCGGTGATTGGTCCGGTTTCGCGCGCACGCTGGCTGGGGATGCCGGCGGCCCGACCGCGATCGATCTGCTGGCGCAGATCGTGCAGCCGGCGCTGTAGCGCGCCCGCCGCGCAGGGGTTTCACCCGAAGGTCACAAGCGCCGCGCTTTCATCGGGTGATCCCCGGGGAATGGAGCACGGCATGGCGCGCATGAAGTGGCAGGGCAGGGCGATGCTGGCAATGGCGCTGGCAGCGGCGGTTTCACCGGCACTGGCGTGTACGCGCGCGGTGTACCTGGGGGATAACGGTGATGTGATCACTGCCCGCTCCATGGACTGGAAGGTGGATGTGGCCACCAACCTGTACGTGCTGCCACGGGGCATTGAACGCAACGGCCAGGCCGGGCCGAAGTCGATTGCCTGGAAGGCGCGCTACGGCAGCGTGGTGGCGACCGGCTACGACGTGTCCACCACCGATGGCATGAACGAGAAGGGCCTGGTGGCCAACCTGCTGTGGCTGGTCGAATCGGAATACCCCAAGAGCCGCAGCAACAAGCCGGGCCTGGCCATTTCGCTGTGGGCGCAGTACGTGCTGGACAATTTCGCCACGGTGCAGGAGGCGGTGGCCGCGCTGGAACGCGAGCCGTATTCCATCGTGACCGACAAGGTGCCCGGCGAAGACCGCCAGGCCACGCTGCACCTGTCCCTGTCCGATGCCAGCGGTGACAGCGCCATTGTCGAGTACATCGGCGGCCGCCAGGTGATCCATCACGACCGTCGCTACCAGGTGATGACCAACTCGCCCATCTTCGATGAGCAGTTGGCCCTGAACGCTTACTGGAAGCAGATCGGCGGCACGGTGATGCTGCCCGGAACCAACCGATCGGCCGACCGCTTCGCGCGTGCCTCGTTCTACATCAATGCCATTCCCAAGGCCGAAGACCCGGTGGTGGCACTGGCCAGTGTGTTCAGCGTGATCCGCAATGCATCGGTGCCCTACGGCATCACCACGCCGGGCGAGCCCAATATTTCGTCGACCCGCTGGCGCACGGTGGCCGACCACAAGCGGCGCCTGTATTTCTTCGAATCGGCGCTCACGCCCAATACGTTCTGGGTGGACCTGAACAAGATCGACTTCGCTGGGCCGGTGCTGAAGCTGGACCTGGGCCCGGACCAGCGCAACACCTTCGCCGGTGATGCGCTGTCCCATTTCCAGCCCAGCAAGCCGTTCGCGTTCCTGGGCACCGACGGCTAGGGCGCGGCGGGGCCTTTGCTGTCGCTCGGGTAGACGGCCAGGATGTCGCAGCCCGGGCGCGCAAAGCGAGGGCCATAGGAGCGGGCATCGTTCTCGATGCCCGACGGCTGCATGACAATGCGATCGCGCGGATTGCCGCAGATCAGCCCGTTCTGGAACCCGGACTGGAAGTCGACCTCGGTGGCGCCGGCCAGGATCGAGCAGCTGCTGGCCAGTTCAACCGTGTAGTAGCGGTGGCCGCCATTGCGGCGCGGGTTGGTTTCCACCACCACGCCTTCGGGGGTTTCACTCCAGCCACGCACGTGGCGGGTGGCAAAACACACGGCCGATGAGGTCTGGAAGGTGTGCCGGCCGCGATCATCGGTGCGGCGTGCCGTGCCTTTGGCTTCCACCGTGACCGTAGGCAGGGTATCGGCGAACTGGCGACTGCTTTCGCGTGCGGCGAGGGCGAAGGTACGGTTGTCGATGGGCCTGACCGCGCTCACCGCGCAACGGCGGCCATCGACGACCACCTGTTCGCCTGGGGTGCCGCAGGCCCAGCCCTGTGGCGCTTCCAGGCGCAGGGCTTCGGCCTGGTTCACGCCGGGGCAGGCGCTGCTGAAGTCGATGTGGAAGGCGCGGTCGCGGCCATCGCGCACCGCGATGGACCCGGCGGCATCCTGTTCGACCTGCTGCACGCTGCGTGCATCCACGCAGTGCGGCGCGGGCGGCGTGCGTGCGTCCTCTGCGCGCAGGGAAGACAGCGGCTGGCTGGCCAGAAGCAGCGCCAGGGCGATCGGCAGCAGACGTTCCTTCATCGTGCGATCCCGGTGGAGGTGGATGGCGCCGACCATAGCATGGGCTGATGTCAGTATTGCCGCCGCCCGGCGGCACGCGCACACTGCGCCGATGGGCGCGATCTTCCACCTGCGGCACTACGGCCAGGCCACCGGCCTGGACCGGCATGACTACGCGCAGTGGGTGCTGCCGCTGCAGGGCGAACTGCAGTTCGAGATGGAAGGCCACGGCGGACGACTGGATCTGCTGCAGGGCGCCTTCGTGGCCGCTGGCGAGGCGCATGACCAGATGGCGCAGGGGCCGAACGGTTTCGTGATCGTCGATTGCGGCCCGGGCGTGCTGGACGATGCCACCCAGGAGCACCTGTGCCGGCAACGCTGGCTGCACCTGCCGCAGCGCCTGCGCCAGCGCCTTGCCCACGTGCAGGCGGGGCAGGCGGTGCCGGAACTGCTGCCGGACCTGCTGCACGCGTTCGCCCCGGCCGGCAGTGGCGCGCGGCTGCAGGGCCTGTGCGCGGCGGTGCAGCGCGAACCGGGCCAGCACTGGCCGGTGGCGCGCATGGCGGGGTTTGTCGGGGTGAGTGAAAGCCGCCTGCATGCGCTGTTCCTGGGTGAATTCGGGGTCAGCCCGCAGGCCTGGCTGAGTGCCAACCGGTTGCGCTGGGCCAAGCACCAGCTGTTGACCAGTACCGCGCCGATCAGCCAGATCGCGCTGGCGGCGGGTTATTCGGAACAGAGCGCGCTGACCCGTGCCCTGCGCCGGGAAACCGGGATGACCCCGGCAGCGTGGCGGCGTGGTGAGGTGCCTTGACACCAGCGGCGTGGCCTTGCGGCGAAATGCCCTGACACGGGGGGCGAACGGCTTTGCGGCGAAATGCCACGACACGGGCGGCATGGTCCTGTGGCGAAACGCCATGACACGGGCGGCGTGGCCTTCCGGCGAAACGCCATGACACGAGCGGCATGGTCCTGCGGCGAAATGCCCTGACACGGGCGGCGAATGGCTTTAGTAGCGTCGAGCTTGCTCGACGGCTCTTGCCGGAACGCCGTCGAGCAAGCTCGCCGCTACGAAGAGCAGGGCAACAGCCGTCGAGCAAGCTCGACGCT
>NZ_JACVUD010000101.1:0-14853 GCF_016624905.1 Stenotrophomonas sp. S49
CGGCCCCCCCCGCACGCCCCCCCCCCCCCCCCCCCCCCCCCCCCGCCATCCCTCAGAAAACCCGCTCTTGACGTTGACGTTGACGTTAGCGGGTGCAGGGCTGCAAGCCCTGCCCGAACACCTACGTTACCCAGCCGGCAATCACCAGCAGGGCCAGCACCGCCAGCCACAGCAGCAGCATGCGCCACACCAGGCTCATCGCATCGCGCAGGTCTGGCAGCCGCTGCCACACCGGCAACAGCCCCGCTTCGGTGTAATCGTGCGCGTCCTCGCGCAGCTCCGCGTTCACGCTGGCACGCGCCACCGCGCCCAGGAAACCGATGCCGCCGGCCAGCCGTTCGCCATGGGCCTGCCGCCAGGCCTTCCACGCGGTATCGAAGTTGCCCACCAGCGCCATCGAAAACGCCATCAGCTGGGCCACCGGCCATTCAATCCACGACAGCACGCGCTGCGCCAAGGCCAGCGGTTCCACCGGCACCCGCGCCCGCATCGGGCTCTCGGCCATCAGCGCCAACAGTCGATAGGCCAGCGCCCCGACCGGGCCCAGCAACAGGAACCAGAACAGCACCGCGAACCAGCGCCGCAGTGCATTCAACACAGTCGCTTCCACCAGCGACGGAACATCCTCGCGAAGGCTGCCACCGGCAGCCTGCAGGTGCCGCACCGCCGCCTGGCGGCTACTGGCCTCGTCGGCGTCGATCACCGCTTCAACATCGCGGTCCAGATCGCGCGGGCCCCAGCACCAGGCCAGCACCGCCACGCCCAGCAACAGCGCGGGCAGCCCGAACAGCACCCCGCTCAGCAGCCACACCAGCAGCCCCATCAGCAGCAGCGGCGGCAGCAGTGCCACCAGCACACCCGCCGGCCCCTGCCAGGCCCGCCCGCCATGCGCGTGCAACCAGCCCAGCCAGCGCCGGAAACCCTCGAAACGGCGCAGTGGAGCGGCAGCGGCCGGGGCAACATGGCCCAGGGCCAGCGCCACCAGCACGGCAACCAGGGTGGTGAACATGGCGGGTCTCCCGATGAACAAGCGTTCGGCGCCGCTACCTTACCTGCCGCAGCCGCGCCTTCAGCGACGGATTCCACTGTAACCCGCCGCGTGTTCAGGTGGCGGCAATGCTCAGCCGCGCTGCTGCCGGTACCAGTGTTCGATCAGGCCGCGCGAGATCGAGATCGGCGGCGAAAGACGGATGCCCTGGCCGTCGTCTTCCACGTCGCGCGCCCGTGCCGCGCCCACTTCATCGGCGGTGAACCAGCGCGCATCTTCCAGCTCGCCATCGACGGTGGGCACATCGTCGTGCGCCTGTGCGCGGAAGCCGACCATCAGCGCGCCGGGGAACGGCCATGGCTGCGAACCCAGGTACTGCGCGGCGATCACCCGCACCTTGCTTTCCTCGTGTACCTCACGGGCCACGGTCTGTTCAAAGGTTTCGCCCGGCTCGACGAACCCGGCCAGCACCGAATAGCGGCGCGGCGCCCAGTTGGCCTGCCGCCCCAGCAGCAGCCGCCCCTGGTTTTCCACGGCTACGATCACCGCCGGGTCGACCCGCGGGTAGTGTTCGGTGGCGCACTGCGGGCAGCGGCCGACGAAGCCACCGCGGGCGAAGGCCACCGCACTGCCGCAGACACCGCAGAAGCGCGTGCGCGACTGCCAGTACGACATGCCGCGCGCATAGCTGAAGGCCGTGGCATCGGCCACGGTCCACAGCAACGCCGCCTGCCGCAGGTCCAGCCGTCGCGGCGCGGTCACGCTGACCTGCGCGGCATCCACGCCGAACCACGCCTGGCCCTCGCGCAGCCCAAGGAAAATGGCAGCACCCGGCCCGCCGCCCAGTTCAGCACCGGTCAGCGCCAGCGGCTGGTCATCCTCATCGGTGAAGGCCGTGCCGTCCTGGTCCAGCACAAGAATGCGCGCATCCGGCCACAGGCGCGCCAGTGCTTCGGCATCGGCGCGCAGGGCATCGGCGCGCTCCAGCGGTTCGTCCACGAAGGCGAAACCGGAAAGCGGCGAAGGAGTCGTAAGCATTCCACAAGCCTGCCGCCATTCGCAGCAGGTGGCAAGGTCGGCGTTGCCCGCCGCGCGTGCCGGTGCTTACATGCTGAAGCTGCTGCCGCAGCCGCAGGTGGTCTTCGCGTTCGGGTTGCGGATCACGAACTGCGCACCGGTCAGGCTCTCGGTGTAATCCACCTCGGCGCCCATCAGGTACTGCAGGCTGAGCGGATCGACCAGCAGGGTCACCCCGCTGGTCTGTACCGCCAGATCATCCTCGGCGCGGTTCTCGTCGAACTCGAAGCCGTACTGGAAGCCGGAACAGCCACCGCCTTCGATGTACACGCGCAGGGCCAGGTCGGGGTTGCCCTCGTCCTGGATCAGTTCCTTCACCTTGGCCGCAGCGGATTCGGTGAAGTTCAGCGGCCGCTCCAGCGACTGGTAGTCGGGAGCGGCGGCCGGCGTGGCGCCGGGCAGGGAAACTAGCGTGCTCATGGCCCCAGCATGGGGGCGCCGAACGCGGCTTTCAAGCCATGGCCTCGGCCAGCTTGCGACGCGCGGCATCGCCGCCCTTGCCCTTGCCAGCGGTCTCCTCGCCTTCCGGGGCGGGCAGCGCGGCAACCGGGCTGCTGGCATGGATCAGGCGGCCGTTCAGCTGCGCGCCGGCATTCATTTCCACCACCTGGTAATGCACGTTGCCGTTCACCCGGGCGCTGGGAGTCAGCTCCACCTTCTCGGTGGCATGCACGTCGCCATCCATGCGGCCGCTGATGACCACCACCTGGGCACGGACCTCCCCTTCGATCACGCCATGCTCGGCCACCGTCAGGGTGGCACCGCTGGCGCCTTCCTGGGCGATCACCTTGCCGTGGATGCGGCCTTCCACATACAGGCCGCCACTGAATTCCACATCACCACGGATCACCACCTGGTTGCCGATCAGGGCATCCACCACCAGCTGGCCATCACGGCTCGACTTGCTGTTTCCGAACATCTGCCTACTCCCCATTGCTGGCCGGTGCACCGGCCTGTTTCCAGTCAAATACCTGGGTCGTGCCCCCCGCACCCCCACCCAATGTCACCCGCACGCGTTGCGGGGTGAAGTCTGTCGGCAGCATGACGCTGCCGCTGAGCTGCTGGAAGTACCGGAACGAGTAATCCTGCCCCGGTACCTTGTTGCGCTGGTGCAGCTCATCCCAGCTGATCGTGGCCAGCTTGCCGTTCTTCACACCTTCCACCGTGAAGCGCATCTGCCCCTGGCTGATCGCGCCACGGTTGAGGTTCTGGGTCAGCACGGCGGTGTACTGCCAGGTACCGGCCGATTCCGGGCTGAACTCGATGGAATGGGTGTTCAGGCCCTTGCGCTGGCTGGTGGAACCCACCAGGCGCTCGTAGAACGCCACGTCGGCGCGCAGCCCGGCGATCTCTTCATCGCGCTCGGCCAGCGACGACTGCACCTCGGTGTTGGCCGCGCGACTGATCCGGTCCGACGCTTCCAGGGTGGCCTGCTTCTGGCGCACCTCGGTCAACTGGGCCTGCAGGGTCTCGGCGCGCTTTTCGGCGGCCTGCAGGCGCTGGCCCTGGGCATCGCGCGGCGCGCCCAGCCAGCAGCCACCCAGCACGGCCAGCACCAGGCTCAGCAGCCAGATACCGGCCATTATCAGCAGGCGACGGCGATCGAGCGGCGGTTGTGATGCACCCGGCAGGCGAACCTGCACACGCATGGGAGGGCGGTTGTTCATGGGTAGTCTCCGGGGCATCGCATTGGCAACACCGTCACGGCCCCTCTGGCAAACGACGGGCTAGTGTAAGTCAGGAACGGCGGGTTTCCCCGGGGGCGGCCGCCAGCGGCCAGTGGTGTTCAGGCACGCCATCGCCGATAGTGTGGCACCCCGCACAGTTCCGCCGCCGGAGTCCGCCATGACCGAAGCCCACCTGTTCGTGATCGGCATCCTGCTGGCCTGGCTGGCCGGCATCCGCGTCTACCTCACCGTGTTTGGCGTTGGCCTGGCCGGCCTGCTGGGCTGGGTGGACCTGCCCCCTGCGCTGCAGGCCACCGAATCATGGTGGGTGCTGGGCACCTCGGCGGCGCTGGCCGCGGCCGAATTCGTCGCCGACAAGATCCCTGGCGTCGATTCGATCTGGGACCTGCTGCAGACCCTGGCCCGTGTGCCCGCAGGCGCCTTCCTGGCCGCCGCCACACTGTCGCCCGACGGCGATCTGGGCACCGGTGCGCTGGTGGCCGGCGCCGGCGTGGCCCTGGCCAGCCATGGCCTGAAGGCCGGCACCCGCGCCCTGTTGAACACCTCGCCGGAACCGGCCAGCAACTGGATTGCCTCGGCCGCCGAAGACACCGTGGTGATCGGCGGCCTCGCCCTTGCCCTGGCCCACCCGTGGATCGCCTTGATCGTGGTGCTGGCCTGCAGCCTGGCCGGTGCCCTGCTGGTGTGGCTGGTGTGGCGCACGCTGTGGAAGGGTGTGCGCTGGCTTGCCCGTGCTGGCGGCAGCGCCGGCGGCGGGCCCGCCCGCGCAGGATGACGGCTGGCCTTGCCGCATAATGGCCGTGAACATCAGGAGCCCCCATGGCCGCAAATGAATTTCCCGCGGGCGCCCGCCAAGGACGCGCTGAAACCCCACCTGCCGACCACTGGCAGCGCTGGGCCGCGCCCAACGCCGCGCCTGCCGTGGCGGTGGCCGCCCCGGCGCCCCTGAGCCTGGTGCAGGCCGCTACCGAATACACCGCAGGCAGCGAGCTGCCGGCACCGCCGCCGCTGCCGTTCCCGCCGCCGCAGAGCGAAGCCGGCAACAGCGACGCCGCACCGCCCCCGGCCGATTCGCCGTACCGTGTGCTGATCGTCGAAGACGACCGCGCGCAGGCCCTGTTCGCACAGAGCGTGCTGCACGGCGCCGGCATGCAGGCGGTAGTGCTGGGCGACCCGGATGCCGTACCGCAGGCAATCCGCGAACAGCGCCCCGACCTGATCCTGATGGACCTGCACCTGCCGGGCGTGGATGGCATGCGGCTGACCGCGATGATCCGCCAGCAGCCGGGCATGCAGCTGCTGCCGATCGTGTTCCTCAGCGGCGATCCGGACCCGGAGCGCCAGTTCGAAGTGCTGGACTGCGGCGCCGACGATTACCTGAGCAAGCCGATCCGGCCGCGCCACCTGATTGCCGCCGTGGCCAACCGCATCCGCCGCGCCCGCGCGCAGGCCGCCACCCTGCCCGGCGCCAACGGTGCACCGGCCACCAGCAACCCGGAAACCGGCCTGCCCACCCGCCATCACGTGCTGCAGCAGTTGAGCGCCAGCCTGGCCCACCACGGCCATGGCGGTGTGTTCTTCATCGAGATTTCCAGCGCGCTGGGCCTGCGCGAACGCTACGGCTACGCCGCATTCGAACGGCTGATGGTGCAGGCCGGGCAGCGTCTGGCCGAAGCGGGCCACCCGCACCTGCTGGCGCGCCTGAACGACAACAGCTTCCTGCTGCTGGCCCGCGATGCCCACGAAGACCATCTGGAAACCCTGGCCGCCAACCTGCGCGAACAGCTGTCCGCGCGCGCCTTCGTGATCCGCGACGACGAATCGGTGCATCTGCGCGGCGTGGTCGGCTATGCGCCGCTGTCGCCCGGCTTCGACGATGCCACCAGCGCACTGGAGGCGGTCGAACGCACCACCCTGCAGGCGCGACTGCTCAGCTCCGGCGTGGCCGGCCACGTGCACCGCCCCACGGTGAACGAGGAAGAGCACCTGGCCTTGCTGGAAGGCCAGCTGGAACTGGCCTACCAGCCGATCGTGGCGGTGGCCGGTGGCGGCAGTGCGCAGTACCAGCTGCTGCTGCGCCTGCGCCAGGAAGACGGCACCGTGCTGACCGCCGGCCAGGTGATTCCCGCTGCCGAAGCGGCCGGGCGCATTGCCGACCTGGACCAGCAGGTGCTGGAACATGCCATGGGCCTGCTGGATCTGTACCGCCACGCCACCCACCCGCTGAACCTGTTCGTCTCGCAGTCGCTGCGTACCCTGCAGCGCGATGCCTTCGCCGATTGGCTGCTGGAATCGCTGCAGCAGCGCGACCTGCCGGGCAGTGCGCTGGTGATCGACGTGCGCCTGCCCGATGCGCTCATCCACACCGTGCCGCTGCAGCAGTTCTGCCAGCGCATGGCCAGCGCCGGCGTGCGCTTCTGCCTGAGCCAGTTCGAACCCGGCAGCGAAGCCGATGCCCTGCTGACCCAGCTGCCGCTGGCCTTCGTGCGCATGGCCGCGCGTTTTTCCAGCAGCCATTCCAACCCGGGCACGCGCGAGGAACTGCGCCGTGCGATCGAACAGGCGCACGCCGCTGGCCTGCAGATCATCGGCCAGCAGATCGAAGACCCACAGGCCGCGGCGGCCATGTGGGTAGGCGGTGTCGATTACATCCAGGGCAACATGGTGCAGTCGGCCGGCAGCGACCTGAACTTCGACTTCCAGAACGCGGTGCTCTGAGTGCCGTTGACGGTCGCGCTGCTGGCGGCGCTGTGCCTGGCCGCCGTGGCTCTGGCAGTGCTGGGCCTGCGCCTGCGGGCGCGCGACCGGCAACTGGCCGCCAGCCAGCGCGAACGCACCGTGCTGGCCAGCGAACGCGACCAGCTGCGGCGCACCACTGAACGCCAGGGGCAGCTGGAACACCAGCTGCTGCAGGCCAAGCAGGCCGCCGAAGCCGCCGTGCTGGCCAAGGGCGAATTCCTGGCCACCATGAGCCACGAAATCCGCACCCCGCTCAACGGCATCCTGCCGATGCTGGAACTGATCGCGCGCGGCCCGCTGGGCGAGGACCAGCGGCAGATGCTGGCCACCGCATCGGCCAGTTCCCAGCAGCTGCTGCGCATCGTCGATGACATCCTGGATTACTCGCGACTGGAAGCGCAGGCGCTGGAACTGGAAATCACCACGTTCAACCTGCGCGAACTGCTCGATGGCGTGGTGCAGCTGATGCAGCGCGCCGCCGAATCGAAGGGGCTTTCCGTAAGCCTGCAGCTGGACCCGGCGGTGCGCCTGTCGGTGCGTGGCGATCCGGTGCGGCTGCGCCAGGTGCTCAGCAACCTGCTGGCCAATGCCATCAAGTTCACCGCGCGCGGCCACGTGCAGCTGCGCGTGCAGCGGCTGGGCGAAGGCCCGGCGCAGCACCAGCTGCGGTTTGAAGTGATCGATACCGGCATCGGCATCGACCAGGCGCTGCAGGCGCGTCTGTTCCAGTCCTTCAGCCAGGCCGATGCATCGACCACCCGCCTGTATGGCGGTACCGGCCTGGGCCTGGCCATCTGCAAGCGCATCATCGACCTGATGCACGGCCAGATCGGCGTGCAGTCCACGCCCGGCCATGGCGCCACGTTCTGGTTCGAGATTCCGCTGTTGAAGGTGCCCGGCGACCTGCCGGCATCGGCCCGCGGCCCGGCCGCGCTGCTGCTGTACAGCGCCGACCCGCTGCTGCAGGCGCGGGTGGAACGCATTGCCGTGCACCACGGCCTGCAGGCGCAGGCGCTGTCCGATCTGGAGGCGCTTGTGCAGCGCCTGCGCAGTGCGCCGCGGCCTGGCCAGCCGGCGCCGGCATGGCTGCTGGTGGATGCGCGCCAGCGCCGCCAGGGCGAGGCCACGCTGCAACGCGCCCTGGCCGAGCGCGGCGACGACGACGCGCTGCAGGTGCTGTGGCTGCAGGATGACGCCGCGCCCGCGCGGCCGCGCCAGCAGCAGCTGCCCGCCGCCTTCACTGACGCCGCCCTGCACACCCTGCTGGGCGCGCCCATGGCCAGTGCGCGGCCCGCCCCGCTGCTGGCGGCCGACGCGGGCGCGCCGCTGCCCACCCTGCCTGCGCTGGGGCTGCAGGTGCTGCTGGTGGAAGACAACGCAGTGAACCGCATGGTGGCCGAGCAGCTGCTGAAGGTGTTCCAGTGCCACGTGCGCAATGCGGCCGACGGCGAACAGGCGCTGGCGGCCATGCGCGCCGGTGGCATCGACGTGGTGCTGATGGATTGCCAGATGCCGGTGCTGGACGGCTACAGCGCCACCCGTCACTGGCGGCACGAAGAAGCGCAGACCGGCCAGGCCCGCCTGCCGATCATCGCCATGACGGCCAACGCCATGGCCGGCGATCGCGAGCGCTGCCTGCAGGCGGGTATGGATGACTACCTGTCCAAGCCGATCGACCGCGAAGCACTGCACTCGCTGCTGCAGCGCTGGGGCGGCACACCCGCAATCGTAGAGTCGAGCTTGCTCGACTGCGATCAACATGGCGATAGTCGAGCAAGCTCGACTCTACCAGCGCCCGACAAAGACACTCAGCCGCAGCCGGTGCTCGACCGCAGCGTGCTGGAAGAACTGCAGAGCGTGATCGGTCCGGCCGCGCTGCAGATCGTGGCCGTGTTCCTGGAAGATGCACCGCTGCTGGTGCAGCAGTTGCAGCAAGCCGCACACGGCGAAGACATCGAGCGCCTGCAGGCGCTGTCGCACAGCCTCAAATCATCCAGCGCCAATGTCGGTGCGCTGTCACTGTCGGCCGTGGCCACGCGCATCGAGCGCGAAGCCCGCGGCGGCACGCTGCAGCGCCCCGCCGTGGCGGTGGCGCTGCTGGTGGCCGAATTCGCCCGTGCGCGCGTGGCGCTGACCGGCTACCTGGGGCAGCAACGGTAACCGGTAGAGTCGAGCTTGCTCGACTGCCTTGGGCCCTTGGTAGAGTCGAGCAAAAACAGTCGAGCAAGCTCGACTCTACAAACCGCGGGTAGAGCAGTCGAGCAAGCTCGACTCTACGCCGCGGGTTCCATCACTCTTCCAGCTTGCTCAGCAGGTACTTCGGCTCGCCGATGCGCTCGATCAGGTCCAGCTGGGTTTCCAGCCAGTCGATGTGCTCTTCTTCCGAATCCAGGATCTTCACGAACAGCTGGCGGCTGACGTAGTCACCGACCGAATCGGCATAGGCCACGGCATCGCGCAGGGTGACCACGCCGTCGCGTTCCAGCGACAGGTCGCACTGCAGGATCTCGGTCGGGTTCTCGCCAATACGCAGCTTGCCCAGCGCCTGGAAGTTCGGCAGACCTTCCAGGAACAGGATGCGGTCGGCAAGCATGTCGGCATGCTTCATCTCGTCGATCGATTCCTTGTACTCATGCTCGGCCAGTTCCTTGATGCCCCAGTTCTTGAGCATCTTGGCGTGCAGGAAGTACTGGTTGATCGCGGTCAGCTCGTTGTAGAGGACCTTGTTGAGGAATTCGATGACCTTGGTGTCGCCCTTCATGGGGATGCTCCTGCACGCTGAAAACGCGGGCACTGTAACCCCTTGCGCGCGAGCGTGAAGGAACGCGAATCGTGCGCATTGGCCAGTGCAGCCAGCAGCGAGTCAGAAGGGGGCGAGGCGTCAACGCCGCGCGAAGGCGGATCAGGCCGCCTGCAGGCCCAGCACGGGCAGCGGCAGGTCGTGCGTGGCCAGCGCCTTGGCCAGCAGGTCGCCGGCCATGTCCAGGCAGGAACCGCAGGTAGCGCCGCAACCGGTACGCATGGTCAGCTCGCCCACCGACGTGACGCCCTGCGAGGCGGCTTCACGGATCTGGTGGTCGGTAACACCATTGCAGATGCAGACGTACACGGGCAGGAACCAGGCTGACAGGCCGGAAGCGGCCTGGTGGCTATTCCAATGCAAACGAGAATGGTTGTCAATCAATGACCTGAACCATTCTCGCTACCGTTCAGGCCACTAGGTGGCCGGACCGTCGCCCAGGGCCTTCTTCGGCCAGTACCCCCGGCTGCGCGGGCGCTTGCGTGGGCGGTCATGGCCGGCGGCCTGGCCGGGCATCCAGGCCTCGGCCGCGCTCTTGGGCATGGAAGTGACCCCCTGCCCCGCCACCCCGCGTGCCAGCGGCGCCAGATGGCGCAGGGCACGGGCGTAGACGCCACGCTTGAACATGACCACGTGTTCCACCGGGTACCAGAAATCGACCCAGCGCCAGTGGTCGAACTCGGGCGAGTCGGTGTGGTCCAGCCGCACGTGCGACTCATCGCCAGTCAGGCGCAGCAGGAACCAGACCTGCTTCTGGCCGATGCAGACCTGCCGTTCATTGCGGCGGATGGCCCGCGCCGGCAGTTTGTAGCGCAGCCAGCCCGGTGTCGCGCCCAGCACTTCGACGTGCTCGGGCAGCAGTCCGGTTTCTTCCTGCAGTTCACGATACATGGCTTCGACGGGGGTCTCGTCGGTGTTCATTCCGCCCTGCGGGAACTGCCAGCCATCCCGGCGCACGCGTCGTGCCCAGAATACCTGCCCGTCCTGCCGCATCAGCACAATGCCGACGTTCGGTCGATAGCCGTCCGGATCGATCACGATGCGGACTCCTAAGAAAATCTACTGGCTGGGACTATCCCATGACGCCTGTCAGGCCACAAGCACGTTACAAAGGTGTTGACAGACCCAGTACACATGCGCAGAATAGCGGGCTCACCAAGGCTATGTAGCTCAGCCGGTTAGAGCACAGCACTCATAATGCTGGGGTCGGTGGTTCGAGTCCACCCATAGCCACCACATTGAAGTTGTTTTTCAATGTGAAAAATGTGAGAATAGTTGTTCGCGACATTGCCCCGTCGCCAAGCGGTAAGGCACCTGACTCTGACTCAGGCATTCGGTGGTTCGAATCCATCCGGGGCAGCCAAATTAGAAAAGAAAAGGCCAGATCGAAAGATCTGGCCTTTTCTTTTCTAATTTGGTCGCGCATTCCACCTAATCCCCGAGCCTGTCGGCGCACCCCCTTGAACATCAAGGGGGCTCTCCCCCAGAGAGAAATCGGGGTCGGATCCCCTGAAACGACAAAAGCCCGGCCGAAGCCGGGCTTTTGCGTTTCCAACCAGCGGGCTCCCGAAGGAGCCCAACCAGGCGCAGCGGATCAGCGCTTGGAGAACTGGGTGGCGCGACGGGCCTTGTGCAGACCGACCTTCTTACGCTCGACTTCACGGGCGTCACGGGTCATGAAGCCAGCCTTGCGCAGCTCGGACTTCAGGGTTTCGTCGTACTCGACCAGTGCACGGGCGATGCCCAGACGGATCGCACCGGCCTGGCCGGTGGTGCCGCCGCCAGCGGCGGTGACCAGGATGTCGAAGCTTTCGGTGTTCTTGGTCAGCTCGAGCGGCTGGCGCACGATCATGCGCGCGGTCTCACGACCGAAGAACTCGTCCAGCGGACGGCCATTGACGGTGATGTTGCCCGAACCCTTGCGCAGGAACACGCGAGCGGTGGAGGACTTGCGGCGGCCAGTGCCGTAGTTTTGAGTGATAGCCATGATTAGATATCCAGAACCTGCGGCTGCTGTGCGGCGTGCGGATGCTCAGTGCCGGCGTAGACCTTGAGCTTGCGGTACATCTGGCGACCCAGCGGGCCCTTCGGCAGCATGCCCTTCACGGCGATCTCGATCACGCGCTCCGGGTGGCGCTCCAGCGCCTGTGCCAGGGATTCGGTCTTCAGGTTGCCGATGTAGCCGGTGAAACGGTGATACATCTTGTCCTGCAGCTTCTTGCCGGTGACGGCAATCTTTTCTGCATTGATGACGACCAGGTAGTCGCCGGTATCAACGTGGGGGGTGTAGACCGGCTTGTGCTTGCCGCGCAGACGGCGGGCCAGCTCGGTGGCGAGACGGCCCAGGGTCTTGCCCTCGGCGTCGACGAGGTACCAGTCGCGCTGGACGGTCTCGTTCTTGGCAGTGAAAGTGCTCATGAAGAACTCTAGGTTAGGTCGGGCTCATTGCGGCGAAAGGCTCGCCGGAACTCTGCCACGCGTTGTGAAAAGGTGAAGCGTAAGAGGCGGGATTGTACGCACCCGGCCTGCCCGGTGCAAGCGCAGCCTGTCCTGGGTTGGCAGGGCCCGGGCGCCGGGCGAGAATCGCAGGTCTCCCCGCCCCACCCGTGCTGCCATGACCGCGCTCCGCCAGACCACCCCGCTGGACCACCTGCTGACCGAGGCGCAGCGCGCCCTGGACACGGTGTTCGGCAACCCGCCGGCCGCCCGCCCCTACCCGGCCGCGGACACCGACGAACCGGGCATGGACCGCGCGCAGCGGCGCCACGCCGCCGGCCTGATGCGCATCAACCACGTGGGCGAGGTCTGCGCGCAGGGCCTGTACTTCGGCCAAGCCGCCGTGGCCCGCGACCCGGCCACCCGCGAACACCTGCTGGAAGCGGCACAGGAAGAAACCGACCACCTGGCCTGGTGCGCCACCCGCCTGGGCGAGCTGGCCAGCCGGCCCAGCCTGTTCAACCCGCTGTGGTACGCCGGCAGCTACACCATCGGCACCCTGGCCGGGTTGCGCGGTGATGGCTGGAACCTGGGCTTCGTGGTGGAAACCGAGCGCCAGGTGGAAGCCCACCTGGACGAGCACCTGGTGGACCTGCCGCCGGGCGACCTGCGCAGCCGCGCGGTCATCCAGGTGATGAAGGAAGACGAAGCCCGGCACGCCGAGCACGCCGAACAGGCCGGCGCACGCCGCCTGCCGTTCCCGATTCCAGGCGCGATGGCGCTGGCATCGAAGGTGATGAAGAGCATCGCCTACCGGCTGTAACCGGTGCCGGGGTCGGATCCCTTTCCCATCGGGAAAGGGCTCTGACCCATCGATAGGAGCCCGCCGGGCATGGCCCGGCGCTACCGGACGGTAGAGTCGAGCTTGCTCGACTGCTTAATTGGGCGACACCAGCTTCAGGCCGATCACGCCGGCCACGATCAGGGCCACGCAGCCCAGCCGCGCCGGCGAGGCGCTGTCGTTGAACAGGAAGATGCCCAGCACCGCCACACCCAGCGCGCCGATACCGGTCCAGATGGCGTAGGCCGTGCCCACCGGAATGCTCTTCATCGCCTGGCTCATCAGGTACAGGCTGATCAGCGCCGAGACGACGGTGGCGGCGGTGGGCAGGGGCTTGCTGAAGCCTTCGGAGTACTTCATTCCAATGGCGAAGCCGATTTCGAACAGGCCGGCAAGCAGCAGATAGATCCAGGGCATGGGTGGGGTCCTTACCTTGTTGAACAAAAACGAAACGGCCCGGTGTCTGCACACCGGGCCGTAGGTCGGTACATCGCCGTGGAACCACTGATTGCGCAGCGTTCGGTTCCACGGGGCGGGTCGTCCCGCCTGGGTGGGCGGTGCCATCGGGCACCGCGCACGGGTGTTACTCGGACAGATTGCGGCCGTGGAACAGCTCTTCGATCTCGCGCTTGAGCAGCGCTTCGATCTTCATGCGTTCCTTGAACGACAGGTTCTTGGCCTTTTCCTCGAACAGGTACTGGTCCAGGTCGAAGTCCTTCAGGTGCATCTTCGTGTGGAAGATGTTTTCCTGGTAGACGTTGACGTCGAACATCTCGTAACGCGACTTGATGTTCTTGGCCAGGAAGTTCTGGATCGAGTTGATCTTGTGATCGATGTAGTGCTTCTTGCCCTTCACATCGCGGGTGAAGCCACGGACGCGGTAGTCCATGATCACGATGTCCGATTCCAGGCTCTCGATCAGGTAGTTCAACGCCTTCAGCGGCGAAATGACGCCACAGGTAGCCACGTCGATATCGGCGCGGAAGGTGGCGATGCCTTCCTGCGGGTGCGTTTCCGGATAGGTGTGCACGGTGATGTGCGACTTGTCCATGTGCGCGACCACGGCATCGGAGATCAGCTCCTTGCCGGCCTGCTTCTTGTCGATCACCGGTTCTTCGGAGATCAGGATGGTCACCGAGGCACCCTGCGGATCGTAGTCCTGGCGGGCCACGTTCAGGATGTTCGCGCCGATGATCTCGGCGACATCGGTCAAGATTTGAGTCAGCCTGTCGGCGTTGTACTCTTCATCGATGTATTCAATGTAACGCTGACGCTCCTCTTCGGTGCGCGCGTAACACACGTCATAGATGTTGAAGCTCAGCGCCTTGGTGAGGTTGTTGAAACCCTGCAACCTCAGGCGAGGCAACGGCTTGACCACGGCGGTCGATTCCTGTGTGAGATGGGAAAGGGGGAATTATGGGGCAAACTGCCCGCCGGGGGAACGTGAAGAGCTCACGCATCTGGCACACTATTTGCCCTTAACAGGTGCGCTGGTTAAGCTCCGCCATCGAACCCGTGAATCCGTTCATGCGCAGAGGGAGCGCCCCTATCGTGTCAACCGTGCGCCTAGCTAGCAGCCCATTGGCCTTGGATATCGCCACCATCGATCGCTTCTTGGCGCACAGCCATCGGCGGCGTTACCCCACCCGTACCGACGTTTTCCGCCCCGGGGACCCGGCGGGAACGCTGTATTACGTCATCAGCGGCTCGGTCTCGATCATGGCCGAGGAGGATGACGACCGCGAACTGGTGCTGGGCTACTTCGGTGCCGGTGAGTTCGTGGGCGAAATGGGCCTGTTCGTGGAATCGGACCGCCGCGAGGTGATCCTGCGCACCCGCACGGCCTGTGAACTGGCCGAGATCAGCTACGAACGCCTGCACCAGCTGTTCCTGGGCCCGCTGTCGGCCGACGCCCCGCGCCTGCTGTATGCGCTGGGCCAGCAGATCTCCAAGCGCCTGCTCGATACCAGCCGCAAGGCCAGCCGCCTGGCCTTCCTGGACGTGACCGACCGCATCGTGCGCACCCTGCATGATCTGGCCCAGGAACCGGAAGCGATGAGCCATCCGCAGGGCAGCCAGCTGCGCGTTTCGCGCCAGGAACTGGCCCGCCTGGTCGGCTGCTCGCGTGAAATGGCCGGCCGCGTACTGAAGAAGCTGCAGACCGACGGGCTGCTGCATGCCCGCGGCAAGACCGTGGTGCTGTACGGCACCCGTTGATCGACAGATGTCCGCCCGGGGGGGGGGCGCCCGGGGCCCCCCCGCGGGCCCCCCCGGGCGGGGGGGG
>NZ_JACVUD010000102.1:0-14639 GCF_016624905.1 Stenotrophomonas sp. S49
CGGGGTGGGTCCGGTTGCGGGGGCGTGAGCGCCATGGATGGCGCGACCGAGCCCACAGGGACGTATTTACGGCGTCCCCCTCAACCGGACCCACCCCGCCAACCCACAGGAAACCCGCCTTCGACGTTGCTTCAGTCGAGCATGGCTCGACTCTACAGGGGGGCAGGGCTGCAAGCCCTGCCGCAAAACCCCCAAACCCTTACTGGAGGAGGGAGCGCAGCATCCAGGCGTATTTTTCGTGGGTCTGCAGGCGCTGGGTCATCAGATCCTCGGTCGGGGCGTCGTCGGCATCGTCGGCCACATCCAGCACTTCACGCGCCGTACGGCAGACCGCTTCGTTGGCGACCACCAACTGGCGTACCATTTCACGCCAGTCCGCACTGTCGGTCAGGCCCGGCTCCTCGGCGATCGAGGTCAGCGCAGCAAATTCCCGGTAGGAGCCCGGGGCATTGAAACCCAACGCACGGATACGCTCGGCCACATCGTCCAGCGCCGCCCACTGCTCGGTGTACTGCGTCTCGAACATGGTGTGCAGCGAGTTGAACATCGACCCGGTCACGTTCCAATGGAAGTTGTGGGTCTTCAGGTAGAGCGTGAACGCATCGGCCTGGAACCGCGACAGACCGTCGGCGATCTTCTTGCGGTTGCCCTGGGTGATCCCGATATCGATGTTGGGTGCCGACGGCGCCGCCGCCGCAAGCTTCTGCTTGCCGGTCGTGGGCTTGGTCGTGCTCTTGGTCTTCGCCATGGGGTTCCTCCTTGTGGAATCGTTGGCCTTCACAGTAAATCAGTCGTGATGACTGGTCGCTTTCAAAGTTTTGAACGAACCGATTGATGAACGCTATCAATAAAAATCCGCCGCCCCGCCTGCGCCAACAGCGCGCCGCCATCGATGGCGCCATGAGCCGCGACCGGGGCCGTCTGCTGGGCATGCTGTCGCGTTGCCAGGCCAAGCCCGAAGATGCGGCCCTGGCCGCCACGTTCGAGCAGGCCCTGCAGGCATCGGTGCAGCGCCGCCAGCAACGGGCGCAGCAGCAGCCATCCATTACGCTGGACCCGCAGCTGCCGATTGCGCGTGAAGCCGAGGCGATCATCGGCCTGATCCGCGACCACCAGGTGGTAGTGATCGCCGGCGAAACCGGTTCGGGCAAGACCACCCAGCTGCCGAAGCTGTGCCTGGCTGCCGGCCGTGGCCAGGCCGGCATGATCGGCTGCACCCAGCCGCGACGGATTGCCGCACGTGCGGTGGCCAGCCGCGTGGCGCAGGAACTGCACAGCGAACTGGGCCAGTTGGTCGGCTACCAGGTGCGCTTCAACGACAAGGTCAGCGAAGACAGCCGCATCAAGTTCATGACCGACGGCATCCTGCTGGCGGAGATCGCCAGTGACCGCTGGCTGTCGAACTACGACACGATCATCGTGGACGAGGCGCACGAACGCAGCCTCAACATCGACTTCCTGCTGGGCTACCTGAAGCAGTTGCTGCGCAAGCGCCCGGACCTGAAGCTGATCGTCACCTCGGCCACCATCGATACCGAACGCTTCGCCCAGCACTTCGACAATGCGCCGGTGATCAGCGTGGAAGGGCGCACCTTCCCGGTGGAAGTGCGCTACCGCGCGCTGGAAGGCGAGGGCGAGCAGGAGGGCGAGCGCACGGTGAACGACGCCATCGTGTCGGCCATCGACGAGATTACCCGCCTGGATGCGCGGGGCGACGTGCTGATCTTCCTGCCCGGCGAGCGCGAGATCCGCGATGCGCACCAGTCGCTGGAGCGCCGCAAGTACCGCAATACCGAGGTGCTGCCGCTGTACGCGCGACTGTCCAACCAGGACCAGGACCGGGTGTTCAACCCGGGCCCGAACCGGCGCATCGTGCTGGCCACCAACGTGGCCGAGACCTCGCTGACGGTGCCGCGCATCCGTTACGTGGTCGATCCGGGCTTCGCCCGGGTCAAGCGCTACAGCCCGCGCAACAAGCTGGACCGCCTGCATATCGAGCCGATCTCGCAGGCCAGTGCCAACCAGCGCAAGGGCCGTTGCGGTCGTATTGCCGAGGGCATCTGCTACCGCCTGTATGCCGAAGCCGATTTCCAGGCACGGCCGGAGTTCACCGATCCGGAAATCCGCCGCTCCAGCTTGGCCGGGGTGATCCTGCGCATGCTGCAGCTGGGCCTGGGCCGCATCGAGGACTTCCCGTTCCTGGAAGCGCCGGACGAGCGCGCGGTGGCCGATGGCTGGCAGCAGCTGACCGAACTGGGTGCCATCGATGTCGAGCGGCGCATGACCACCATCGGCAAGCAGATGGCACGCCTGCCGGTGGACGTGAAGCTGGCGCGCATGCTGGTGGCCGCGCAGGCGGCAGGTTGCCTGCGGCCGATGCTGGTGATCGCCTCGTTCCTGGGCATCCAGGACCCGCGCGAACGCCCGCCCGAAGCGCGCGGTGCGGCTGACAGCGCGCACGCGCAGTTCGCCGATGGGCGCTCTGAATTCGTGGGCGTGCTGCGCCTGTGGGATGGCTACCGCACGGCCCACGAAGACCTGACCCAATCGAAACTGCGCGACTGGTGCGGCCGCCATTTCCTGGGCTTCCTGCGCATGCGCGAGTGGCGCGAGCTGCATCGCCAGCTGCGCCTGCTGTGCGAGGAACTGGGCTGGAAGGAAGAAACCACCGAGGCCTCGATGGCACCGCTGCTGGCCGGCAGCAGTGCGCCGGCCCCGGCGCGTGACGACGCGGCCGCAGTGAAGGCCACCCGTGGCCAGTTGCACCGCGCTGCGCGCCTGGCCCGCGAAGGCAAGACCGAGGCCGCGCCGGCACCGGTGGCGGCGCGTGCGCAGAAGGATGAAGTGCCTGCCGGCGGTGGCTTCAGCGAGCGTGTGCGCGCGGCCGCCTACCAGACCCTGCACCGTGCGTTGATCGCCGGCCTGCCCACGCAGGTGGGCCACCGTACCGACAAGGGCGATTTCCAGGCGCCGCGCCAGCGCCGCTTCCTGCCGTTCCCGGGTTCGGCGCTGTCCAAGCGCCCGCCGCCGTGGCTGCTGGCGGCCAACCTGCTGGACACGCAGAAGGTCTGGGGCATGACCCTGGCGGCCATCGAGCCGGACTGGGTGATTGCCGAACTGCCGCACCTGCTGCTGCGCAAGCACTTCGACCCGCACTGGTCGCGCGCGCAGGGCCAGGTGCTGGCCTCGGAACAGATCAGCCTGTTCGGCCTGGTGCTGGCCCCGAAGAAGCCGGTGCACTACGGCCGCATCGAACCGGGCGAGGCGCATGACATCTTCGTGCGCCAGGCACTGGTGACCGGCGAAATCAACACCCGCGCCAGTTTCGTGGCCGACAACCACAAGGTGCTGGAACAGGCGCGCGAGGAAGAGGCCAAGCTGCGCCGCGCCGGTATCGTGGCCGACGAGGACTGGCAGGCGCGCTGGTACCTGGACCGCGTGCCGCCGCAGATCCATTCGGCATCCGGCCTGGATGCGTGGTGGAAAACCCTGCCGCCGGAACAGCGCAAGGGCCTGCACTGGTCGCTGGTCGACCTGTTGCCCGGCGAAGGCAGCGAACAGGAGCGCTATCCCAAGTATCTGGCGCTGGGCCAGGCGCGGCTGCCGCTGCACTACCGCTTCGAGCCGGGCAGCGACGACGACGGCGTAACCCTGGACGTGCCGCTGCACCTGTTGAACGCGCTGGACCCGGTGCAGCTGGGCTGGCTGGCGCCGGGCTTCGTGGCCGACAAGGCCGCCGCGCTGATCCGCAGCCTGCCCAAGGCCATGCGCCGCAACTATGTGCCCGCACCGGATTTCGCCCGGGCATTCTTCGAAGCATTCCCGCAGCCCAGCGCCGATGCGATCACCGGTGAGCTGGCGCGTTTCCTGTCGCGTGCCACTGGCGCCCAGGTGGCAGCCACCGATTTCGAGCCCGCCTCGATCGAGCCGCACCTGCACATGAACCTGCGGCTGCGCGATGAGCAGGGCAAGGTACTGGCAAGTTCGCGTGACCTGGACGCGCTGCGCGCGAAGTTCGGCAGCCGTGCCGGCGACGCCTTTGCTGCACGCGCCGGGCGCGAGATGGCGGCCGACGGCCTGCGCAGCTTCCCGTCCACACCGATCCCGTTGCAGGTGCCCGGTGAAGCCGGCGTGCCGGCCTACCCGGCGCTGCTGGATGAAGGGGACAGCGTGGCGCTGCGCATCTTCGCCGACCGCCAGCAGGCCGAGGACGCGCATCCGCTGGGCGTGCGCCGCTTGCTGGAAATCGCCCTGTCGGACAAGGTGAAGCAGGCCCGCAAGCAGTTGCCGGTAGGCGCCAAGACCGGCCTGCTGTACGCCGCCATTGAATCGCAGGAACGCCTGCGTGGTGATCTGGTGGATGCGGCGATGAACGCGGTGTTGGCCGAGGGTCTGGGCGGCATCCGCGATGCCGGCGCGTTCGAGCAGCGACGCGAGCAGGTGGCCAAGGCGCTGTTTGGCGAGGCGATGCAGCGGCTGAAACTGGCCGAGACCATCCTGGGCCTGGTGGGTGAACTGAAGCCGCTGCTGGAGGCGCCGCTGATGGGCTGGGCGCGCGGCAACCTGGATGACATGGAAGCGCAGCTGGTGGGCCTGATCCACCCTGGCTTCCTGCGCGATACGCCGGCCGATGCACTGGCCCAGTACCCGCGCTACCTGAAAGCGATGATCCTGCGCACCGAACGCGCCAAGCGCGATCCGCCGCGCGACCAGGCACGCATGCTGGAACTGCATCCGTTCCTGGAGGCGTTGCGCACCGGCGAGGAGCAGGGACTGCGCGAGCGCCCGCAATGGCAGGCCCTGCGCTGGGATCTGGAAGAGCTGCGTGTTTCCCTGTTCGCGCAGGAGCTGGGCGCACGCACCGGCATTTCAGCCAAGAAGCTGGCGCAGCGGGTAACCGCATTGCGCCAGCTGTAATCCGCGAGCGCCGGGCCAGGCCCGGCGCTGCCGTCACTTGGTACGGCGCACCTTGGGCTGGGTGTTCACGCCTTCGACCTTCATGTACCACACGCCCATCATGCCGGGGCTGATGCTGACGTTCGGGTTCTGCTTGCGCACGCCGCTCACGCTGCTGGCATCGATCTGTTCCCACTGCTGGCCGTTGTCCAGTGCGTAGACCCGGCCCTTGCCGAAGCCACGGAACTCGCCCTGCAGGGTGGCGTTGATCGGTTCCTTGCTGCCGAAATCGAAGAACCCGCGGTTCTTCACGATCACTTCCTGGCGGCCTTCCTCGCGGGCCTCTTCGCGCACGGCGGCCACGGCCTGGGTGGTGGCCGCTTCCACCTTGCCCTGCAGCCAGCGGTTCAGCGACGCCAGTTCGGTAGCGGACAGCTTGTCCAGGCCGGCGGCCTGGAACTCGGCCGGGCTCATCTGCTGCTGCAGGTCGCCGTCCACCACGCGCTGGGCCAGCGCAGGGGTGGACAGGGCCAGCAGCAGCGCAGCGCTGGCCAACAGATGCAGCCGTGCACGGGGAAGAGGGCGGGAAACCATGGGCGGGACTCTCGTTTTGGATGACCGCGAGTGTAACGGCATGTGTTCATGCCCGGTCATGCGCAGCGCGGCGATTGTTCCTGAACGGTGCTGGCGCTAGTGTAGAGGTCTCATTGTCCAACGTTCGATGCTGTGAACCGCGCTTCTGTCCCCGGCCTGGATGCCTTGTTGAACCGTCCCTCTGCAGCGGTGCTGCCGGCCCCGCTGCGCCAGGCCCTGCGCGAGCGATGGCCGGGCGCGGACGCAGAGCCGTCCATGCGCGCGAACTGGTCGGTGCTGGGTGACACCCTGGATGCGCTGGCCATGCTCACTTCGGATGAGAGCGTGGTGCTGGCCGCCCTGTTGTTCGATCTGCCGGCCCTGCGCGAGCACCTGGACGCGTTGCCGCTGGGCAACCATGCCACGGCCGTGGCCGGGCTGCTGGACGGCCAGGACGCGGCCGATCCGGTGTGGGCGCTGCACGCCGGCCGCGAAGCGGGCCGCAACAGCGAAGGCCTGCGCCGTCTGCTGCTGGCCATCATCCGCGACCTGCGGGTGGTGCCGATCCTGCTGGCCCGGCAGTTGGCGCGCATGCGCGCGGCCGACAAGCTGGACGAACCGCAGCGCCGTGCGCTGGCCCAGCTGACCCGCGACATCCATGCGCCGCTGGCCAACCGGCTGGGCATCTGGCAGTTGAAGTGGGAACTGGAAGACCTGGCGTTCCGTCACCTGGAGCCGGACACCTACCGCCGCATTGCGCGCGAGGTGGACGAGACCCGTATCGCCCGCGAGCGCTACGTGGAAAACGTGAAGAAGGTGCTGTCGCGCGAACTGGCGGCGCAGGGCCTGCAGGCCGAAGTCAGCGGCCGCCCGAAACACATCTACAGCATCTGGCGGAAGATGCAGAAGAAGCGGCTGGCCTTCGACCAGTTGTATGACATCCGCGCGGTGCGGGTGATGGTGGACGACGTGGCCGCCTGCTACGCCGCGCTGGGCGTGGTGCATGCACTGTGGGCACCGGTGCCCAGCGAGTTCGACGATTACATCGCCCGGCCCAAGGCCAACGACTACCGTTCACTGCATACCGCCGTGGTCGGCCCGGAAGGGCGCACGATCGAAGTGCAGATCCGCACCCACGACATGCACGCCCAGGCCGAACTGGGCGTGGCCGCACACTGGAAGTACAAGGAAGGCGGCAAGGGCGCGGAAAAGGCCTTCGACCGCAAGATCACCTGGATGCGCCAGTTGCTGGAGCAGGCGCAGGATGGCCAGGGCAATGAACTGGCCGGGGCGCTGGATGCCGAACTGACCGAAGACCGGGTCTATGCGCTCAGCCCGAAGGATGAAGTGCTGGACCTGCCGCAGGGCGCCACGCCGCTGGATTTCGCCTACCAGGTGCACACCATGGTCGGGCACCGCTGCCGTGGCGCGAAGGTCAACGGCCGCATCGTGCCGCTGACCTACCGGCTGCGTAGCGGCGACCGTGTCGAGATCCTCACCGGCAAGGAGGCCGACCCGCGCCGTGACTGGCTGATGCCTGCGCTGGGCTTCCTGGCCAGCAACCGCTCGCGCGAAAAGGTGCGCAGCTGGTTCCACAAGCTGGACCGGGCGCGCAACGTGCATGCCGGGCGCGAGCTGCTGGAGCGCGAACTGAAGCGGCTGGGCCTGCAGCATGCCGACCTGGCCGGCGCGGCGAAGAAATTCCATGCCGACAGCGTGGATGATCTGTACATCCAGGTGGCGCTGGGCGATACCGGGCCCAACCAGGTCAGCCGTGCATTGCTGGAAGCCGAACGTGCGGCCAGCCAGCCGGCCCCGGCGCCGGCCCTGCCGCGGCCGACCGCGCGCCGGGAAAACCTGGGCAAATCCAAGTTCACCGTGCAGGGCGTGGGCAACCTGCTGGTGCAGCTGGCCCGTTGCTGCCAGCCGGTGGCCGGCGAACCCATCGTCGGTTACCTGACCCGCAGCCGGGGCGTGACCGTGCACCGCGCCGACTGCGCGGCGCTGGCCCGACTGGCCGCGACCAGTCCGCAGCGGATCCTGCCGGTGGAATGGGGCCAGGCCGGCGGTGGCTACGAGGTGGACGTGGTGGTCGATGCGGTGGATCGCCGCTGGCTGCTGAAGGACATCACCAACCTGATCGCGCAGGAAGATGCCTACGTGCTGGATATCCACAGTGACAACGTGCGCAACAGCGGCCGTGCGCATCTGCGGCTGCGCCTGAAGGTGACCGACTACGGCCAGCTGTCCAACCTGCTGGGCAAGCTGGATGCGCTGCCGGGCGTGAGCGAGGCGCGTCGTCTGGGCTGAGCTTCACGGCGCCCCGGCTACCCTGCACGCATGGAACGCGAGCCCCCGCACCCCGCACACGGCACGGCGCACCCGGCGCTGGACCGTGTCCGTCGCGAGGGGCGCTGGTGGTGGCTGCAGGCCCGGCATGCACGCCGGGTGTGGCGCTGGGCGCTGCTGGCGGCCGTGGCGGTGTTCCTGCTGCTGGTGCTGGTGCGCAGGCCGTTGGCCGACTGGTTCTGGGATGATTCGCAGATCGAGCAGTTGCTGGCCGAGGGCGACCGCGCGCTGGCTGCCGGGCGCCTGACAGCGGCCGACGGCAGTGGCGCACGCGAGCGCTACCAGGCGGTGCTGGCGCTCGATGGCGACCGCCCGTTGGCGCGGCAGGGGCTGGCGCAGACCGGTGCGGCTGCGCTGCAGCAGGCCCGTGAGCGGCTGCAGGCCGGTGATCTGGACGGTTGTACGCAGCTGCTGGCGCTGGCCCGCGAACTGCAGGTGCCACAGGCGCAGACCGACGCCGTGGCGCAGCAGCTGCTGGCGCGGCGGCGTGCCGGAGCCGGCGTCGGCGCGCTGCTGGCGCAGGCCCGCAATGCCTTCGCGGCGGGGCGCCTGGACGAGGGCGAAAACAGCGCACTGCCGCTGTTCCAGCGGGTGCTGGCCTTGCAGCCGGACAATCTGTCGGCGCTGGAAGGGCGCGAAGATGCGCTGAGCGATCTGTTGCAGGAAGCGCGCGTGCAGGCCGGGCAGGGCGCGTTGGCCGCCGCGTCGGACACCGTGCAGCGGGCGCGCCGTTTCGATCCCGGGCATTCGGACCTGCCAGCCACCCAGGAGGCACTGGCCCAGGCCACCGAGCAACGCCTGCGGCAGGCACAGCGTGCGCTGCAGCGGCAGCAGCTGGATGCCGCTGCCGAGGGTTTCCTGGCCGTGCTGGCGGTGACCGCTGATGATGCCGCGGCGATCCGTGGTCGCGAGCAGACCCTGCAGGCGCTGCTGCTGCGAAGCCAGCGCCATGCCGAAGATTTCCAGTTCCAGGCCGCCGAACATGATCGCGGCCTGGCCACGGCGCTGGGCGCTTCGCCACTGGCCCTGCAGCAGGACCTGCAACGCGTCCAGCGCGCCCGCCAGGCCGAACAGGCGCTGCAGCAGCCGGGGCAGGGGCGTGCGCAGCGCGAGCGCCTGCTGCGTGGGCATCTGGCCCGGATCGAACGCGCTGAACGTGCGCAGCAGTGGATCAGCCCGCCGGGGCACAGTGCCTACGATGCATTGCGCGAGGCGCAGTCACTGGCGCCGCGCGATCCACGCGTGAAAGCGGCGGCGGCACGGCTGCTGCCGGCCAGCCAGCGCTGCTTCGACGACAACCTGCGGCAGAACCGCGTGCAGGCTGCCGGGGCCTGCCTGCAGGCGTGGCAGACCCTGGCGCCCACCGCATCGGCCTTGCCCGGCGCGCGGGTGCGCTTGGCCCAGCGCTGGCTGGCGATTGGCAGCGAACGCCTGGGGCGCGGCGATGTGCAGTTCGCTGCCGGCGCAGTCGAGCAGGTGCGGCGGCTGCAACCGGACCTGCCTGAACTGGCCGCCTTCGAACAGCGGCTGCGCCAGGCCGGTGGCCAGGCGGACTAGCTGAAGAACACGCGCTGCACGGTGGCGCGCGCGGCATCCAGCGAGAAATGCCGGGCGACATTGTCCAGCCCCGCATCGGACAACTGCTGCCACAGCTGCGGGTCCTGGTACAGGCGCGCGGCGGCGTCGGCAAAGGCTTCGGCGGTGTCGGCCACAAGTACGTCGCGACCGGCCTGCAGGTGCATGCCCTCCACTGCGCAGGTAGTGCCGACCACGGGCTGGCCGTGCGCCATGCTCAGGTTGATCTTGCCCTTCACCCCGGCGCCGAAGCGCAGCGGCGCGATGGCGATGCGCGCACCGTTCATGTACGGGGTGATGTCCTCGACGAAGCCGTGCATCTGCACGCCCGGCTGGGTGGCTGCCAGCGCCTTCAGGCTGTCCGGGGCGCTGGCACCGATCACGTGCAGCTGCACCTGCGGCAACCGCGCGCGCAGAATGGAAAACACGTCACCGATGAACCACTCCATGGCATCCAGGTTCGGCGGATGACCAAACCCGCCCACGAAAACCAGATCGCGGCGCTGGGCCCAAGGCGCGCCGCCACCGGCGACTTCGTGCAGGTTGGAAATCAGTTCCACCTGCACCTGCGGCGCATCGGCCTTCAGCTGCTCGCGCTCGGCGGCGCTGACCAGCACCGTCACGTCACACTGGTCCATCACCGCCAGTTCGCTGGCGCGGGTGCGTTCTGCGTTGCGCAGCAGTCCGGCATCGCCGGCCACTTCGGCACCGCGGCGTTCGCGCAGGTAGTGCAGGTCGACCGTGTCGAACACGGTGCGTGCCTGCGGTGCGTAGCGCTTGACCAGTGGCAGGCAGGCGTTGGCGACGTGGTGGCGCACCAGCATCACCACATCGAATCGTGCGCCGTGGGTACGCAGCCAGCCGGCCACGCCTTCCAGGAACGGCGCATACCAGACTTCCACGCCCATCCGCTGCAGGGCTTCGGTGGCCTCGCCGGCATGCTCGCGCCGGGTCGGCACGAACACCACGTGGGCGCCGCCCTGCAGCAGCAGGCGGATCAGGTTCATCTGCCGCAGCGAGCCGGAATCGCGCTCGGGGCGGGGCACTTCTTCATCCAGGATCAGCACCTGGCGGCGACCGCGCAGCAGCAGGGCCGGCGAGGGCACCTCGCCCACCGCAGGGTGCGTGGCCAGTTCAGCGGCCCACTTGCTGGCAAAAATGCCCTGGTTGCGCACCTGGTAGGCCTTCACCCCGCTGCCGGTGTCGGTGCCGTTGCTGGTGCCTTCGTCATGCACCACGCGGCTGGCCGGTTGCACCAGCACGCGCAGGCCCTGCGCACGCACGCGGAAGGCCAGGTCGGTGTCTTCGTAGTAGGCCGGCTTGTAGCGGGTATCGAAGCCGCCCAGCTGCTGCCACAGGGCGCGCGGCAGCATCAACGCGGCACCCGAGCAGTAGTCGACATCGCGCAGGCTGGCGAAGCGCGGATCGTCGGCGGCTTCGAAGCGGCCGTAGCTCCAGCCACTGCCGTCGCGGAAGATCACCCCGCCCGATTCCTGCAGGCGGCCATCCGGGTAGAGCAGTTGGCTGCCCACCAGGCCCGCGTCGGGCACGCTGTGGAAGGTGTCCAGCAGTGCCTCCAGCCAGCCGGGCTGCGGCACGGTGTCGTTGTTCAGCAGCACCACATGGTCGCCGCGTGCACGCGACACGCCGTCGTTGCAGGCTTCGATGAAGCCACCGTTCTGCGCGCGCACTTCGTAGCGCAGGCCGCTGATGCGGGGCATCCACTGCGTGGTCTGGTCGCTGCTGCCGTCATCGACCACCAGGATCTCGCAGGGCACCGCCGGTGGGTGCGCGGCCAGTGCGCGTAGGCAGGCCAGGGTGTGCTGCACATGGTTGTAGACGGGAATGACGATGCTGACCTGTGGGGCATCGCTGCTGGGAACGCTGAACGGCGCGAAGGCCTGCGCTGCGGGCAGGTACAGCGGCGTACGCGGCGCCGGCACGGCGCGCTGGGTGTGCACGCGGATGCGCTGCCAGGTGGCCCGCCAGCCGCGGGTACGCAGACTGGCCAGACTGCGCTGCGCCAGGCCGGTCAGGCGGTTCAGCAGGTAGCGCCATTCGGCCAGGGACATCGCCATCCGGTAACAACTCCAGCTTAAGCAGGGAATCGGCGGGAATTCGCCAGCCACAGCGGCTGGGGTAGACTCGCCAGACCCTACATTGTCGCATTCCCGTGCCCCGACGCTACGATTCCGACGACATCGACGATCTCGACGATGACACCCCGACCGGTGACGGCCCCTCCTGGCGCAGCCGCCTGATCACTTGGAGCATGGCCGCCTTCGCACTGGGCCTGGGCTTCCTGATTCCGTACACGCTGTACCTGAACCAACAGGTGACCCAGCGTTTCGGTGAACTGCGCTGGCAGATTCCCACGCGTGTGTACGCGCGCCCGCTGGTCGTGGTGCCCGGCAAGGCGATGGACGCGGCCACCCTGAAGACCGAACTGGCGGCCTCGGCCTACCGCGATGACGGCCAGGGCAAGGAGCCGGCCACCTACGCGGTGCAGGGCGGTCGCTTCACCATTTCCAGCCGCGGCTACAACGATGTGGATGGCCGCGTAGCACCGCGCCGGGTGGAACTGACCCTGTCCGGCGGCACCATCGCCGCGCTGCGCGACGCCGACAGCCGCAAGGCGCTGAAGGCCGCGCGCCTGGACCCGGCGCGTATCGCCACCCTGTACGGGCAGAAGCAGGAAGAGCGGCGCCTGGTACGCATGGATGAAGCGCCCGACCTGCTGGTGACCGGCCTGCAGGCGGTGGAGGACAAGGACTTCAACCGCCACCACGGCATCGATCTTTCCGGCATTGCCCGTGCCGTGTGGGTCACGATCCGTTCCGGCGGGCAGAGTCGCCAGGGTGCTTCCACGCTTACCCAGCAGCTGGCCCGCAGCGGCCTGCTGGGCATCGGCAAGGAACAGACCGTCACCCGCAAGTTCAATGAAGTGCTGTACGCGCTCATCATGGAAGCGCGCTACGACAAGCGCACCATCTTCGAGGCCTACCTGAACCAGGTGTACCTGGGCCAGCGCGGCAGCCAGGCGATCCACGGCATGTCCTCGGGCGCGGAATTCTGGTTCGGCCGCGATCTGTCGTCGCTGGAAACCGAACAGGTGGCGCTGCTGATCGGCCTGGTGAAGGGCCCGTCGTACTACGACCCGCGGCGCAACCCGGAACGCGCGCTGGACCGCCGCAACTTCGTGCTGGGCAAGCTGCACGAGGCGGCGCTGATCGACGATGCCGAGTACCAGCGTGCGCTGAAGGCGCCGCTGGGCGTGCCGAAGACGCCCGGCTTGGTGGCGGCCAACCGCTTCCCGGCGTACGTGGATCTGGTGCGCCGCCAGCTGGGCCACGATTACCCCGAAGCGGCCCTGCAGGGCGCCGGGCTGAGCGTGATGACCGGCATGTCACCGTCGGCCCAGGCCTATGCCGAGGGTGCAGTGACGCGCACCATCAAATCGCTGGAAAGCAAGCGCCGCCCGGAACTGCAGGCCGGCATGGTGCTGACCGACGTGCACAACGGCGACGTGCTGGCCGTGATCGGCAGCCGCGAGGTGTCCGAGGTCGGCTTCAACCGCGCCATCGAGGCACAGCGTCCGGTGGGTTCGTTGCTGAAGCCGTTCGTCTATCTGCTGGCGCTGGCCCAGCCGGACCGCTATTCGCTGGCGACCTGGGTGGATGATTCACCGGTGACCGTGCAACTGGGTCGTGGCCGCAACTGGAGCCCCGGCAACGCTGACAACCGCAGCCATGGCACGGTGCGCCTGATCGACGCGCTGGCCCATTCCTACAACCAGGCCACCGTGCGCGTGGGCATGCAGGTGGGGCCGGAACGGGTGACCCAGCTGATCCACGTGCTGGCCGGCCTGAAGGCCGAGGCCAACCCGGCGGTCATCCTGGGCTCGACCGACCAGAGCCCCTACGCCATGGCCCAGCTGTACCAGTTCCTGGCCTCGGGCGGCGAGATCCAGCCGCTGCACGCCGTGCGTGGCGTGCTGGACCCGCAGGGCAAGCTGCTCAAGCGCTATGACAAGACACCGGCGCCGGCGCAGGAAGGCGATTCGATTGCCGCCAACCTGATCAGCATCGGCCTGCAGCAGGTGGTGGCCAGCGGCACGGCCCAGCGCCTGAATGCCGACGGCCTGGGCCGCCTGCAGCCGGCCGGCAAGACCGGCACCACCAACGATGGCCGCGACAGCTGGTATGCCGGTTACACCGGTGACCACCTGGCGGTGATCTGGATGGGCAACGACAAGAACGAGCAGGCCGGCCTGTACGGTGCCACCGGCGCCATGCGGGTGTGGTCTGGCATCTTCCAGCGCCTGCCCAGTGCCCCGCTGAAGGTCAGCAACAAGGGGCTGGACTGGCAGCCGGTGGCCGCCACCGGTACCAACAGCACCGATGAAGGCTGCCCCGGCGCGCGTCGTTTCCCGTTCGTGGTGGGCTATGCCCCGGCCTACGCGCCCTGTGCGCCGGCCAGCGTGCCCGAAGAGCAGGGCGGCGAAAGCGAAGGTGGCGGCTGGCGCAGCTGGTTCGGCCTGGACCGCAAGCCCGACCCGCCTGCCGAACCGGCCGCTGCCCCGGCCGCCACGACTCCTTCCCCCAGCCGGTGATTCCGATGAACCTTCGAACCCTGTATGCGCCGGTGGCCGTGGCCACCCTCAGCCTTGCCCTGGCGGCCTGCATGAGCAGTGCGCCGCAGGTGGTCAAGCCGGTGGACACCACCACCCCGGCGCAGCGTCTGGCCGCCGTGGATGCGGCTGCGGGCCCGGACGACAAGGAACTGTCGGTGCAGCCGCTGCGTGATTCGCAGGTGGAAGACCTGCGCCAGGCGGCGTTGGCACAGCGCCAGGGCAATGATCTGGCCGCTGCGGCCGGCAGCCTGGACCAGGCGCTGCAGATCGTGGCCGGCGACCCGTCGGTGCTGCAGGAACGTGCCGAGATCGCGTTGCTGCAGGGCCAGTGGGGCGAGGCAGAGACGTTCGCGCGCAAGGCGGTGGACCTGGGGTCGAAGACCGGGCCGCTGTGCCGGCGCCACTGGGCGACCATTGAGCAGGCACGGCTGGCGCGTGGCGAGAAGGAAAACGCGGTATCGGCGCATGCGCAGCTGGAAGGCTGCACCGTGCCGGGGATCAAGCGGTACTGAGTTTCCAGCCAACGGCGCAGCCCCTCGTGGCTGGCTGGCGGGCGGTAGAGTCGACTGTTAGTCGACTGACGCTGAGGGTTGGCCGGGCGGGGGGGTTGCGC
>NZ_JACVUD010000103.1:0-14524 GCF_016624905.1 Stenotrophomonas sp. S49
GCTCGACTGTTCCAACAGCAGTCGAGCAAGCTCGACTCTACAGAAGCGGGGGCCCCCCCCCCCCCCCCCCGGGGGGGGCCCCCCCCCCCCCCCCCCCCCCCACCCGGTAGCGCCGGGCCATGCCCGGCGGATCCTTCACGCGCGGGCCGCGCGCTTGAGCAGCTTCGCTTCGCGCTTGCGCGCGCGGCGTGCCCGCCAGCGATCGGCCAGGCACGAGAAGATCACGTACAGCGCCGGCGTGCTCAGCAGGGTCAGGCTCTGCGAGAACAGCAGGCCGCCGATCATCGCGATGCCCAGCGGGCGCCGCAGCTCGGAGCCTTCGCCCAGGCCGATCGCCAGCGGCACCGCCGCCAGGATCGCCACCATCGTGGTCATCATGATGGGGCGGAAGCGCACGATGCTGGCCTCGCGTGCGGCCTCGCGCGGGGCCAGGCCGTGCTCGCGCTGCGCCACCAGGGCGAAGTCGATCATCATGATCGCGTTCTTCTTCACGATGCCGATCAGCAGCACCAGCGCGATCATCGAGATCACCGACAGTTCGGTGTTGGTGCCGAACAGCGCCAGCAGCGCGCCCACGCCCGCCGCCGGCAGGGTGGACAGGATCGTGACCGGGTGGATCAGGCTCTCGTACAGCATGCCCAGCACCAGGTACACGGTCAGGATGGCCGCGAACACCAGGATCAGCATGTCGCTGGGGTCGGAGTTGAAACCGAAGCCGGCGTCGTCGGCCAGGCGGATGTCGCCGGGCATGCGCATGCCGGCCACGGTGGCATCGATGATCGCCTTCGCCTCGCCCATGCTCACCCCGGGAGCCAGGTTGTAGCTCAGGTCCATCGTGGTGTACTGGTTTTCATGAGTGATCTGCGAAGGCGCCAGGCCGGGCACCTGGCTGGCCACCGCGGTGATCGGCACCATCTGCCCATTGCTGGCCTTCACGTACACCTCGTCCAGCGCCGCCGGGGTGGCGGTCTGCGAGGGCAGGGCGTTCACCACCACGCTGTACTGGTTGATGTCCGAATAGATGGTGGAAATCTGCCGCTGGCCGAATGCACCGTACAGCGCACCGTCGATGGCACCGACCGAGACACCCAGGCGCGCGGCCTTGGCGCGATCGATTTCGATGTTCTGGCGCAGGCCTGCGTTGTCCACGTCGGTGCCCACGTCACGCAGCTTGGGGTTCTTCTTCAGCTCGGCCTGCAGCTTGGGCAGCCATTCCTGCAGTGCGGCCAGGTCATTGCCCTGCAGGGAAATGCGGTACTGCGCACCCTGGCTGTTGCCGCCGCCATCATTGCTGGGCAGATCCTGGATCGCGCGCAGGCGCAGCTGCAGGTCGGGGTAGCGGTCGGCCTTGGCACTCAGGCGGGCCAGCGCGTGGGCGGTGGTCTCGCGGCGCCCTTCCTTGCGCGATTTCAGTTCCACGTTGAACTGCGCGCTGGAGCCCTGGCGGCCACTGCCTAGGCGCACGCCCACGGTTTTCACCGCCGGGTCGGCCATCAGCATGTCGGTGATGCGGCGCTGGCGGCTGACCATGTCTTCGAAGGACACGGTGGCGCTGGAATTGGCGCGGCCCCAGATCAGGCCGGTGTCCTGCGGCGGGAACGCGCCCTTTTTCACCGCACCGAACAGGAAGATGGTGACGCCGATCAGGATGAGCGGGGTGAGCGAGAGCAGCAGCGCATGGCGCAGCGAAAAGTCCAGGAACACGGTGTAGATGCGCAGCATGCGCTCGTGCCCGGCATCGAGCCACCGGCCGAAGCGCGACGGCGCGGCGTTGTGGTCATGCGCGCTCAGGAAGCGGCTGCACAGTGCCGGGGTGAGCGTCAGCGAGACGATCATCGACACCACGATGGCCGCCACCAGGGTCACGGTGAACTCGCGGAAGAACGCACCCATCATGCCGCTGGCAAACAGCAGCGGAATGAACACCGCCACCAGCGAGGCAGTGATCGAGACGATGGTGAAGCCGATCTCGCGCGCACCGGTGAAGGCCGCCTGCAGGCGCGGCATGCCTTCGTCCAGGTGGCGCATGATGTTCTCGATCACCACGATCGCATCGTCCACCACGAAGCCGATCGCGATCACCAGCGCCAGCAGACTCAGGTTGTTCAGGGTGAAGCCCAGCGCGTACATCACCAGCGCGGCACCGGCTAGCGACAGCGGCACGGTGACCGCGGCGATCAAGGTAGGGGCCAGGCGGCGCAGGAACAGCGCCATGGTCAGCACCACCATGGCCAGGCTGATCAGCAACGTGATCTGTACTTCATGCAGCGACGAGCGGATGGTCGGCGTACGGTCGAAGTACGGGGTCATGGTGGTGCCGGGCTGCAGGTAATCGCGCAGCGCGGGAATCTGCGCCTTCACCCGGTCCACGGTTTCCACGATGTTGGCACCGGCGCGGGTGAACACGTACATCACCACGGCGGGTTTGTGGTCGAACCACGCGGCCTGGTAGGCATCCTGCTGGCCGTCGTAGACGTTGGCGATGTCCTTCAGGCGGATCACCCGGCCATCGCCCTGGGTCTTCACCACCAGGTTGGCGAAGTCGGCCGCGCGCGCGACCGAATCGTTGGCGATGATCGCGGTGGTGGTGTTGCCGTCGCTGAGGAAGCCGGTGGGCGAGGTGACGTTGGCCGCGCGCACCGCGTTGCGCAGGTCGTCGGCGGTCAGGCCCAACGCGTTCATCAGGCGCAGGTTCACGTCCACGCGCACGGCCGGCGTGGAGGCACCGGCGATATCCACCGAGGCCACGCCGCCGATCTGGCGGATGCGCTGGGCCAGCAGCGAATCGGCCACGTTGTACAGCTCGTCGGCTGACTGCGTCTGCGAGGTCAGCGCGATGGCAATCACAGGATCGTCGTTCGGGTTCGCCTTCTGATACATCGGCGAGCCCATGCCCGAGGGCAGGTCGGCCTGCGCCGAGTTGATCGCGGTCTGCACGTCCAGCGCCGCCGAATCGATATCGCGGTCAGTCTGGAAGATCATGAAAACCAGCGAGCTGCCTTCCGAACTGGAAGAGCGCATGCGGTCGATGCCGGGCAGCTGGCCCAGGTGGCGTTCCAGCGGCGCGGTGACTGTGGACGCCATGGTGGCCGCATCGGCACCGGACTGGCTGGCGTGCACGAAGATGACCGGAATCTGGATGTTCGGCAGCGCCGACACGCCCAGCTTCAGGTAGCAGATCATGCCGACGATGAACAGGCCGATGGCCAGCAGCGCGGTGCCGATCGGGCGGCGGATGAAGGGGCCGGATAGGTTCATCGCGTGGCCCCCCGCAGGTGCGGGGCCGGGATCATGCCTGCGGCTCCTGCAGCGAACCGTCGCGCAACGCGCGCTGCTCGCGGCGGCGTGCCAGCCATTCCGAGAACCGTTCCATGTACAGGTAGATCACCGGCGTGGTGTACAGCGTGACCAGCTGCGACAGCAGCAGGCCGCCGACGATGGCGATGCCCAGCGGACGGCGCAGTTCCGAGCCGATGCCGGTGCCCAGCGCCAGCGGCAATGCGCCCAGCATGGCCGCGGCGGTGGTCATCATGATCGGGCGGAAGCGCAGCAGGCAGGCGCGGCGGATCGCTTCGTGGGCGTTGGCGCCGGCACGGCGGGCTTCGATGGCGAAGTCCACCATCATGATGCCGTTCTTCTTCACGATGCCGATCAGCAGCACGATGCCGACGATGCCATCCACCGACAGGCTCAGGCCGCACACCATCAGCGCCAGCAGCGCGCCCACGCCGGCCGGCGGCAGGGTGGAAATGATGGTGATGGGGTGGATGTAGCTTTCGTACAGCACGCCCAGCACGATGTAGATCACCACCAGCGACGCCAGCAGCAGCCACACCACGTCGGTCTGGCTGCCGGTGAACTCGGCGGCCTTGCCGATGAACTCGGCATGCAGGTGGGCCGGCATGTCCAGGCTGGCCTTGGTCTCTTCGATGGCCTTGACCGCATCGGACAGCGAGTAGCCCGGCGCCACGTTGAACGAGACGGTCACCGCCGGCAGCTGCTGCTGGTGGCTGACCACCAGCGGCGCGCTGGTCACCTTGCCTTCGGCCAGCGCCGACAGCGGGATGATGTTGCCCGCGCCCACGGTAATGCCCGTGTTCTGCGCGCCGATGCCGGTGGCGGTGGACGAGTTGGACGAGGTGACCTGGCCGAAACTGGTGGCGTTGGTGCCGGTCAGCGCGCCGGCACCGTTGGATGCCACGGCCAACTGTTCCATCAGCGCGGTGCTGGTACGGAATTCCGGGGCCACTTCCAGCACCACGCGGTACTGGTTGAGTTCGGTGAAGATGGTGGAGATCTGGCGCTGGCCGAAGGCATCGTAGAGCGTGTCATCGATGGTCTGCATCGGCACGCCCAGCACGCTGGCCTTGTCGCGGTCGATGTTCAGTTCCAGCGCACGGCCCTGGTTGGACAGGTTGTTGTCCACGTCCGCCAGTTCCGGGCGCTGGCGCAGCGCCTCGGTCAGGCGCGTGGCCTGGGTGGCCACGGTGGCCGAATCAACGTCGGACAGCGAGTACTGGTACTCGGTGGCGGCCACGCGCGTGTCCAGGGTCACGTCCTGCACCGGCTTCAGGTACAGCGCCACGCCGGGAATGCCGGCCACGGCTTTCTGCAGGCGCGGCAGGATTTCGTCCAGGCCATCGCGCTGGCCGCGCTCCTTCAGCACGATCGACAGCTGGCCCTGGTTGAGCGTGGGGTTCATGCTGCCAGCACCGATGAAGGCCGACACGCCGGTTACGTCCGGGTCCTGGCGCAGGGCTTCGGCCACCTGCTTGGTGCGCTGCTCCATCTGCGGGAAGGCGATGTTCTGGTCGGCCTGCACCACGCCGGTGATCAGGCCGGTGTCCTGTTCGGGCAGCAGGCCCTTGGGAATCAGTACGTACAGCAGCACGGTCAGCACCAGCGCGGCGGCGGCCACGACCAGGGTGGCGCGCTGGTGGTCCAGCACCCAGTCCAGGCTGCGTTCGTACAGGCCCACGGTGCGCGTCCACAGGTTCTGCTTGCCGGCGGCCGCTGCGCGCTCATGCGCGTCTTCGCCCTCGGGCAGCGCGTCGGGCTTGAGCAGGTAGGCGCACATCATCGGGGTGAGCGTCAGCGAAATCAGCATCGACAGCACCACGGCGATGCTGAGCACCCAGGCGAACTCGTGGAACAGGCGGCCGGTGACGCCGGGCATCAGCAGCAGCGGCAGGAACACGGCCACCAGCGAGACGGTGAGCGACAGCACGGTGAAGCCGATCTGGCGCGCGCCGATCTCGGCCGCTTCGCGGCCACTCTTGCCCTGTTCGATGTAGCGCACGATGTTCTCGATCATCACGATCGCATCGTCCACCACGAAGCCGGTGGCCACCACCAGCGCCATCAGCGAAAGGTTGTCCAGAGACATGCCGGTGAAGGCCATCACCGCGAACGTGCCGGCCAGCGACAGCGGTACCGCCACCGAGGGAATGATGGTGGCCCACAGCCGGCGCAGGAACACGAAGATGACCGCCACCACCAGGCCGATGGTGAGGATCAGGGTGAACTGCACCTCATGCACCGACGCACGGATGGTTTCGGTGCGGTCGTTGAAGACTTCCAGGTGCACGTCGGCCGGCAGCACGCCCTGCAGCTGCGGCAGGATGGCGCGGATGCGTTCGACGGTCTGCACGATGTTGGCGCCCGGCTGGCGGCGCACTTCCAGCAGCACCGCCGGCTTGCCATCGGCCCACGCGGCCAGCTGGTCGTTTTCCACGCCGTCCACCACCTGGGCCACGTCGGACAGCCGCACCGGGCGGCCGTTCTTGTAGCTGATGATGGTGTCGCGGTACTCGGCGGCACTGGCCAGCTGGTCGTTGGTGCCGATGCTGTAGGACTGGGTCTTGCCGTTCAACGAGCCCTTGGGCGCGTTGACGTTGGCCTGGGTGAGCGCGCTGCGCAGCTCTTCCATGGTCAGGCCCATGTTCGACAGCTGCGCCGGATTGACCTGGATGCGCACGGCCGGGCGCACGTTGCCGGCAATCGACACCAAGCCCACGCCCTGCACCTGCGACAGGCGCTGGGCCAGGATCGAATCGGCGTAGTTGTTGACCTCGCGCAGCGGCCGCGTGTCAGAGGTCAGCTTCAGGGTGACGATGGCCGCGTCGGCCGGGTTCACCCGGTTGTAGACCGGCTGGTAGGGCAGCGACGAGGGCAGGGTGGCCTGGCGGATCGCCGCCTGCACGTCCTGCGCGGCGATGTCGATATCGCGGTCCATCGAGAACTGCAGGATGATCGTGGACAACCCGGCCGACGAATCGGAGGTCATCAGTTCCAGCCCGGAAATCTGCCCGAACTGGCGTTCCAGCGGGGTGGTGACCAGCGAGGCCATGGTGGTGGCGTTGGCACCGGGGTACTGGGTGGTGACCACCAGGCTGGGCGCATCGATTTCCGGCAGCGCCGACACCGGCAGCTTGCGGTAACCCAGAATGCCCAGCAGCAACAGACCCGCCATCAACAGCGAGGTAGCGATGGGACGGCGGATGAAGATCGTCGAAAAGCCCACGGACGGATCCTTGCTGGTGCTTCAATGGCTGCGCCGGCATCAAGGCCGGCGCGGAAGGAAAGGGTGGCCTGCGCTCAGCGCGGGCCACCACCACGGCGGCCACCGCCGCCACTCTTCTGTTCGGCGGCCTTCAGTTCGGCCTCGGTGGGCGCAGCGGGGGTTTCGCCCGGCTTCAGCGCCGTCACCTTGCTGCCCGGCTTCAGGCGGAACTGGCCTTCACTGACCACCCGCTCGCCGCCCTTCAGGCCTTCGGTGATCTGCACGTGGCTGTCGCCCACTTCCACGCCACTGCGCACGGTCTGCATCTTCACCGTGTTGTCGCCCTGCACCAGATAGACGTACTCGCCATCGGGCCCGCGCAGTACGGCCTGGGTGGGAATGACCACGCCACCGGCAATGGTGCGCAGCTGCATGCGCACGTTGACGAACTGGCCCGGCCACAGGCCGTTGTCGGTGTTTTCGAAGATCGCGCGGGCCTTGAAGGTGCCGCTGTCGGCGCTGATCAGGTTGTCCACCACGTCCAGCGAACCGTCACCGGACAGCACGTGCGAATCGGCGCGGTCCAGCGCCGCCACCGGCACCTTGCCGGCCGCCTGCGCCTGGCGCACGTCGCCCAGCTGGCGTTCGGGCAGGTTGAACAGCACGTGGATGGGGTGGATCTGGGTGAGGGTGACCAGCGCGGTTCCGGCATTGACCACGTTGCCAGCGTCCACTGCACGGATGCCGGCAATGCCGGAGATCGGCGCGGTGATGCGGGTGTACTGCAGCTGCACCTGCGCGGCGCGCGCGCTGGCCTCGTTGGCGGCCACGGCGCTTTCGTACTGTGACACCTGGTTTCGTTGTGTATCCAGATCGGTCTTGGCGACGAACTGGCGATATTCCGGCGCGTTGGAGCGCTGGTAGTTGGAACGGGCGGTGGCCAGCAGCGCCTCGTTCTGGCGCTTGGCGGCCACGGCCTGGTCATAGCTGGCCTGCGCGCTGCGCGGGTCGATCTGCGCCAGCAGGTCGCCCTGCTTCACTTCCTGGCCTTCGCGGAAGTTGAGGCTCATCAGCTGGCCGCCCACCTGCGGGCTGACCGTGACGGTGTTCATGGCCGTGACCGTACCCAGCGCGCTGGCATACACCGGCACATCCTGGCGGGTGGCATCGACCACGGTGACCGGCACCGGGCCGGCATCGGGATCTTCGCCGCCCTGGCGCGCCGCGGCGCCCGGGCCTGCCGCCTTGTCCTTGCCGCCGCCCAGTACCCGCACGCCGACCACTGCCAGCACCAGCACTGCCACGACCAGCAGCACGATCTTCCAAACACGTGACATTCAAGGACTCCAAGAAGGCTGGACGGGGCAGCGCCCCGGTTGGCAATGCGCAAAGCATACCTGTGACCCATGCCATTTCCTGCATGACGGATGGGACGGGCGCTCAGACCCGGCGCGGCGAAAGAGGTTCCCGTCGCGGCAGCCTTGCCCTACATTCAGGTGCAGACCCCTTCCGTGGAGCCCGTGATGCGCCGTTCCCTGCTGCTGTCCGCCCTGCTGCTGGCTGTGCCGGCCCTTGCCCATGCCGACGTGGCCGAGCGCCCGGAGGTGACCGCTGCCGCGCAGCGCCTGCAGGCGCAGGTGGTGGAATGGCGCCGCGATTTCCACCAGCACCCGGAGCTGTCCAACCGCGAAGCACGCACGTCGGCCGAGGTGGCCAAGCGCCTGCGCGCGATGGGCCTGAAGCCGAAGACCGGGATTGCCCACCACGGCGTGGTGGCGATCATCGAAGGCGGCAAGCCGGGCCCGAAGATCGCCCTGCGCGCGGACATGGACGCGTTGCCGGTGACCGAACAGACCGGCCTGCCGTTTGCCTCCAAGGCCACGGCGCAGTACCGCGGGCAAACGGTGGGGGTGATGCACGCCTGTGGCCATGACGCGCACACCGCCACCCTGCTGGGCGTGGCCGAGGCCTTGGTGGCGATGAAGAAGGACCTGCCGGGCCAGGTGATGCTGATCTTCCAGCCGTCCGAAGAGGGTGCGCCGCCGCCGGAAGAGGGCGGTGCCGCGCTGATGCTGAAGGAAGGCCTGTTCGCCGACTTCAAGCCCGAAGCAGTGTTTGGTCTGCACGTGTTCTCCAGCGTGCAGGCCGGGCAGATCGCGGTGCGTGGTGGCCCGCTGATGGCGGCGTCCGATCGCTTCGGGATCAAGGTGATCGGCCGCCAGACGCATGGTTCGGCACCGTGGAACGGGGTGGACCCGATCGTGGCCACTGCCGATCTGGTGGGCACCGCGCAGACCATCGTCAGCCGCCGCACCAATCTGTCCAAGCAGCCGGCGGTGCTGACCTTCGGGGCGATCAACGGCGGTATCCGCTACAACATCATTCCCGACGAAGTGGAGATGGTGGGTACCATCCGCACCTTCGATGAGGGCATGCGCCAGCAGATCTTCGCTGATCTGCGCAACGTGGCCGAGCACACGGCTGCGGCGCACGGGGCCAAGGCGGTGACCGAGATCTACGAGGCCGAGGGCAACCCGGCCACGGTGAACGACCCGGCGCTGACCGCGAAGATGCTGCCGAGCCTGCAGGCCGTGGTGGGCAAGGACAACGTGTACGAGCCGCCGCTGCAGATGGGTGCGGAGGATTTCTCGCTGTACGCGAAGGAAGTGCCGGGCATGTTCTTCTTCGTCGGTTCCACCAGCGTGGGCATCGACCCGGCGACCGCGCCGGCGAACCATTCGCCGAAGTTCCTGCTGGATGAGAAGGCGCTGGATGTCGGGTTCCGGGCGTTGATGCAGGTCAGCCTGGATTATCTGAACGGTGCTGCTACCCCGGCGGGGTAAAGGTTTACCGGCAGGGCTTGCAGCCCTGCACCCGCTTCAAGCCACGGCAACGTCAACTTCAAAAGCTGGCTTTCCGTGGGATGGCGGGGTGGGTCCGGTGGCAGGGGACGCCGTAAACCCGTCCATGGGGGCTTAGCCGCGCCATCCATGGCGCGGATACCCCTGCCACCGGACCCACCCCGCCTTCGACAGTTTCCCGCGGCTGTCGGAACGGCACGGGGTCGGATCCCGTTGCTTGGCAATGGGCTCTGACCCCATTTTTGCTCTGGTAGGTGTCGACCTTGGTCGACACGGCAGACGTCATGAACGTCTGATGGATCGGCTTTTGAATTTGATTTTCCTGATCTTTCCCGTGGTGGCGGCCGCGCGCAGGAAACTGTCAGGGGCCCGGGGGGGGGGGGGCGGGGGGGGGTTTCGGGCCCCCCCCCCCCCCCCCCCCCCCCCCCCGGCCAAGCCGATAGACCGCCTTCGGCGACCAACCAACACTCCCACCACGGAGGGGCTCCGCCGTTGGCCGACCCGGCCGAAGGCCCACCCCCGCGCGATACAATGCGCACCATGAACACCCCCCAGGACTCCAGCCTCGGTCGCGAGGTCAGTTACCCGTCGCAGTACGATCCCGGCCTGCTGTTTCCCATCCCGCGCATCGGCGCCCGTTCGGAAATCGGCCTGGATGATGCCGCGCTGCCGTTCGTCGGCCATGACCGCTGGCACGCCTTCGAACTGAGCTGGCTCGACCCGCGTGGCAAGCCGCAGGTGGCCGTGGCCACCGTGCAGGTGCCGTGCACCTCGCCGCGGCTGATCGAATCGAAATCGTTCAAGCTGTACCTGAACTCCCTCAACAGCACCCGTATCGACAGTGCCGAAGCCCTGCGCGAGCGCCTGGTTGCCGATCTGTCGGCCTGTGCCGGTGCCCCGGTGCAGGTGGCGTTCGGCCTGCCGCAACTGCGCGAAGCGCCGCTGGGTGAGTCCATCGACGGGCTGGAGGTGGAGATCGACTGCTATGGCCCGCCGCAGGCCGATTATCTGGCCGCCGATGCGGCCAGCGTGGTGGAAGAGACCCTGGTGTCGGCCTTGCTGAAATCCAACTGTCCGGTGACCGGCCAGCCGGATTGGGCCACGGTCAGCCTGCGCTACCGCGGCCCGAAGATCGATCGGGCCGGCCTGCTGCGCTATCTGGTCAGCTACCGCGAGCACGCCGAGTTCCACGAGCAGTGCGTCGAACGCATCTTCAGCGAGGTGTCCGCACGCTGCCAGCCGCAGTGGCTGGAAGTGGAAGCGCGCTACACCCGCCGCGGTGGCCTGGACATCAATCCCTGGCGTGCCAGTCCCGGCATCGCAGCCCCCGCTGCGACCTACCGCGAACTGCGCCAATAAGCGCCGCCGGGCATGGCCCGGCGCTACCACCGCAGGGGATGGCCGGCGTGTACGGGTAGCGCCGGTCCACGTCCGGCGAGCGCAGCGGCCATCGGCCATCGGCCACCGCGATTGTTCAGCCGCCCCGGGGGGCGGCTTCACATCTGCACCATCCCCATTTAACAACCGCCATGGCACCGTGCATACCACGTAGTCATGCAGACGGGAGTGTGTGGATGAGTACCGAGAAGAAGGCCGATTTCTCCGGCGTAAGCGCCAGCGTCGACAGTACCGCCCAGCAGGTTCCCAAGGCGGACTTTTCCGGCGTGAGCGCATCGGTGGACAGTACCGCTGAAGTTGTCAGTGGCGGCACCTATACCGTGCAGAAGGGAGATTCGCTGTCGAAGATCGCCAAGCAGCATCTGGGCGATGCCAATGCCTGGAAGAAGATCTTCGAGGCCAACCGCGATGTGCTTGACGACCCGGACAAGATCTTCCCGGGCCAGACCCTGAAGCTGCCGCCGAAGTAAGCCGGACCCGCAACCGGCCCACGATCGCTATCCGAACATGCCTGGGAGAAACCACGAATGATCAAGACCACGCCGCTTCAGAACGCCCTGCTGGCCGCCCTGCTGGGCAGTGTCGCCCTGGTGGGCTGCAAGAAGAAGGAAGAATCCACCGATACCAATGCCGCCCCGGCAGCCACTGCCCCGGCCGAGCCGGCACCGGCGCCGATGACCGGCGCGCCGCCGCCGATGGCCGCCGCAAGCGCCGTGGCCGTGTCCTCGGTCACCGTGGGCAAGAGCGCGGCTGCCGACAAGTCCGTTGCCACGGCCGCCCTGTTCGCGCCGAAGGACGATGTGGTCGTTTCGGTGAAGACCGATGGCGCGGCCAGCAACGTCAACGTCGGCGCCAAGCTGACTTTCCAGGACGGCCAGGTGGCCGGTGAACAGAGCGCCACGCTGAACACCAGCGGCGCCGAGACCACCAACATCACGTTCAAGAATGCCAATGGCTGGCCGGCCGGCAAGTACCGCGCCGAAGTCATGGTTGATGGTAAGGCGGCCGGAACGCCGCAGGAGTTCGAGGTCAAGTAAGTCCTGCCGACTCTCTCCCGGTTGGACTCACGATGGACGCAGCCGCGAGGCTGCGTCTTTTTTATTAGGCGGTTGCACGCTGGGCCGCATTCACGCATGGCGTGGATCTACCCGAACGGCCGCCGTGCAGGGGGTAGATCCACGCCACGCGTGGATGCGCGGCGATGGTTGCAACCGATACCACGGCAATGGATCACTGCGTTGCCGCAGCGCAGTACCTTGGCGTATGGCATGGCTTTGCCCCGCGCGGCTGAAAACGCGACAATGCAGGGGTTTCCCCGCCGCGCGCCCACCCTGACGGCGACGAGGGAAAGTGACACGGTTGCACGTGGCCCGGCGCTGGCGCCGGCCTTCCCCTGAGAACTGCTACAGAGTCCAAGTCCCCCATGTCCAAGATCCTCTATACGCTGACCGACGAAGCACCGTTCCTGGCGACCCAGTCGCTGCTGCCGATCATCGACGCCTACACCGCCACCGCTGGCATCGTGGTGGAAACCCGTGACATCTCGCTGTCCGGCCGCATCCTCTCGCAGTTCCCGGAACTGCTGTCCGATGCGCAGAAGGTCAGCGACGACCTGGCCGAGCTGGGCCAGCTGGCGACCACCCCGGACGCCAACATCATCAAGCTGCCGAACATCTCCGCCTCGGTGCCGCAGCTGAAGGCGGCCATCAAGGAACTGCAGGACCAGGGCTATCCGCTGCCGGATTACCCGGAAACCCCGGCCGACGACCAGCAGCGCGACTACAAGGCGCGCTACGACAAGGTCAAGGGCAGCGCGGTGAACCCGGTGCTGCGCGAAGGCAACTCCGACCGCCGCGCGCCGCTGTCGGTGAAGAACTACGCCCGCAAGCACCCGCACCGGATGGGCGCCTGGGCGTCGGATTCGAAGTCGCACGTTTCGCACATGGCCGCCGGTGATTTCTACGGCAGCGAAAAGTCGGCCACGCTGGCCAACGCCGGTGCGCTGAAGATCACCTTCCACGGCAAGGACGGCAGCGCCGTCGTGCTGAAGGAAAAGACCGCGGTCAAGGCCGGCGAGATCGTCGATGCCGCGGTGATGAGCCGCAAGGCGCTGGCCAGCTTCATCGCCGCGCAGATTGAAGATGCCAAGGCGCAGGGCGTGCTGTTCTCGCTGCACCTGAAGGCCACCATGATGAAGGTCTCCGACCCGATCATGTTCGGCGTGGTGGTCAACGAGTTCTACAAGGACGTGCTGGCCAAGCACGCCGACGTGCTGAAGCAGGCCGGTTTCGATGCCAACAACGGCATTGGCGACCTGGCCGCGCGCCTGCCGTCGCTGCCGGAAGCCACCCGCGCCGCGATCGAAGCCGACCTGGCTGCCGAATACGCACAGCGCCCGGGCGTGGCCATGGTCAACTCGGACAAGGGCATCACCAACCTGCACGTGCCCAGCGACGTGATCGTCGACGCCTCGATGCCGGCGATGATCCGCGACTCGGGCAAGATGTGGAATGCCGAAGGCAAGCTGCAGGACACCAAGGCCATCATCCCCGATCGCTGCTACGCCGGCGTTTACCAGGCCGTCATCGACGACTGCAAGGCCCACGGTGCGTTCAACCCGGCCACCATGGGTTCGGTGCCGAACGTCGGCCTGATGGCGCAGAAGGCCGAAGAATACGGCTCGCACGACAAGACCTTCCAGATCGCCGCCGACGGCGTGGTCAAGGTCACCGACGATGCCGGCAACGTGGTCTTCGAACACGCCGTGGAAGCCGGTGACATCTGGCGCATGTGCCAGACCAAGGACGCGCCGATCCAGGACTGGGTGAAGCTGGCCGTCGAACGCGCCCGCCTGAGCAGCACCCCGGCCGTGTTCTGGCTCGATGCCGCCCGCGCCCACGACGCGCAGGTCATCGCCAAGGTCGAGCAGTACCTGAAGGACCACGACACCAACGGCCTGGACATCCGCATCCTGCCGCCGGTGGAAGCGACCGCGTTCTCGCTGGATCGCATCCGCAGGGGCGAGGACACCATTTCGGTGACCGGCAACGTGCTGCGCGATTACCTGACCGACCTGTTCCCGATCATGGAACTGGGCACCAGCGCCAAGATGCTGTCGATCGTGCCGCTGATGGCCGGTGGTGGTCTGTTCGAGACCGGCGCCGGTGGTTCGGCCCCCAAGCACGTGCAGCAGTTCGTGGAAGAGGATTACCTGCGCTGGGATTCGCTGGGTGAATTCCTGGCCCTGGCCGCGTCGCTGGAACACCTGGGCAACCGCTACGACAACGCCGCCGCCCGTGTGCTGGCCAAGGCGCTGGACGAAGCCAACGGCCAGTTCCTGGACAACGACAAGTCGCCGTCGCGCAAGCTGGGTGGCATCGACAACCGTGGCAGCCACTTCTACATCGCCCTGTACTGGGCGCAGGCGCTGGCTGCGCAGAACGACGATGCCGCACTGAAGGCGCGCTTCGCACCGCTGGCCAAGGCGCTGAGCGACAACGAACAGAAGATCGTTGACGAGCTGATCGCGGTGCAGGGCAAGGCCGTGGATATCGGTGGCTACTACCGTCCGGACGTGGCCAAGGCCAGCCAGGCCATGCGCCCCAGCGCGACCCTGAACGCCGCCCTGGAACAGCTGCGCGGGTGATCCACCGCCGCCTGGTTGTGAAGAAGAAACCCGCGCTTCGGCGCGGGTTTCTTTTTGCTGGGGCCAGGGGGGGGGCCGGGGGGGGGGGGGGGGGGGGGGGGGGGGGGGGGGGGGGGG
>NZ_JACVUD010000104.1:0-14205 GCF_016624905.1 Stenotrophomonas sp. S49
CCGGGGAATGGTGGCGGGGGGGGGGTGCCGCGGGGCATGGCCCGGCGCTACCCGTAGATGAGCCGGTGGTAGCGCCGGGCCATGCCCGGCGGATGCGGCCCGGCGGGTGCGGGGCTTACGCGCCCAAGGCGGGGTAATCGGTGTAGCCGTGCTCGCCGCCGCCATACAGCGTGGCCGGGTCCAGCTCGGCCAGGGCCGCGCCGCTGCGCAGGCGTGCAACCAGATCGGGGTTGGCGATGAACGCACGACCGAAGGCGACCATGTCGGCGTAGCCGCTGGCGACGGCGTGCTCGGCACTGTCCACGTCATAGCCGTTGTTGGCGATCCACGGGCCGCGGAAGCGGGTACGCAGCGCGGCGTAGTCGAACGCGATGTTGTCCCGGTCACCGCCGGTTGCGCCTTCGATCACGTGGATGAAGGCCAGTCCGTCAATGCCGTCCAGCCGTTCCACTGCGCGGTTGAACAGCGGCTGCGGGTCGCTGTCGTGGGCATCGTTGACCGGGGTGACCGGCGACAGGCGCACACCGGTGCGGGCGGCGCCGATGGCCTCGGCCACGGCACTGGTTACTTCAAACAGCAGGCGCGTGCGGTTTTCGATGCTGCCGCCGTAGGCATCGCTGCGCTGGTTGCTGCCATCGCGCAGGAACTGATCGATCAGGTAGCCGTTGGCTGCATGGACTTCCACGCCATCAAAGCCCGCCGCGATGGCGTTGCGCGCGGCGATGCGGTAGTCCTCGATCAGCGCCGGAATTTCCTCGATGGCCAGTGCGCGCGGCGCGGACACATCCTCGAAGCCGTTGGCGGTGAAGGTTTTGCCGTTGGCGCGGATCGCGCTGGGTGCCACCGGCACTTCGCCTTCCGGCAGCAGGCTGATGTGCGAGATGCGGCCCACATGCCACAACTGCAGCACGATGCGGCCGCCTTCTGCGTGCACCGCATCGGTGATGGATTTCCATGCCGCAACCTGTTCGGCGCTGTAGATGCCGGGGGTATCCAGGTAGCCCTGGCCAAGTGGGCTGATCTGGGTGGCTTCGGCAATGATCAGGCCGGCGCTGGCCCGCTGCTGGTAGTAGGTGACCGCCAGCGGCGACGGCACGCGATCGGGCAGCGCGCGGTTGCGGGTGAGCGGGGCCATGGCGATGCGGTTGGCAACGGCGATGTCACCCAGGCGGGTGGGCGTGAACAACACGCGGGATTCGGCACTCATCAGGGGGTCCATGCATCGGGGGAGGTGTGGATGAGCATAGGGCCGCGCGCGTTGCAGCGATGGGAAGGATCGTTGCGTGGTGCGGATGCGCCGCGTTCCGTTTACGTAACACGTTGCGGCGTAGATTCGAGAGCAGGCGGGCAGGCCCGCATCGATTCCCATCACGTGGAGTACACAGATGATTGATTATCAGCTGGGCGGAAAGACCGCCATTGTTACCGGCGGCGTTTCCGGCATTGGCCTGGCCGTGGCCGAGCTGCTGGCTGCATCGGGCGCACGCATTTCGGTGTGGGACCTGAAGCAGGATGCAGTGGGCGCGACGGTGCAGTCGTTGAAGGCCAAGGGCGCCGAGGCGATCGGCATCGCCCTGGATGTCACCGATGAGGCCGCGGTGGGAGCGGCCGTGCAGCGCACGGTGAACGAACTGGGCGGGCTGGATATCGCGGTGAACAATGCCGGTATCGGCGGCCCTGCGGCCAGCAGTGGCGATTACCCGGTTGATGGCTGGAAGCGCGTGGTGGATGTGAACCTGACCAGCGTGTTCCTGTGCCAGCGCGCGCAGATCCAGGCGATGCGCGCGGCGGGCAAGGGCGGCAGCATCATCAACATGGCCTCGATCCTGGGCCAGGTGGGCTTTGCCGGTTCCACCGCGTACGTGGCGGCCAAGCACGGTGTGGTGGGCCTGACCCAGACGGCCGCCTGGGAACATGCTGCCGACGGCATCCGCATCAACGCTGTCGGTCCGGGCTTCATTGCCACGCCGCTGCTGGACAAGATGGATGCCAACGCGCGTGCCACGCTGGAAGCCAAGCATGCCCTGAAGCGACTGGGCAAGCCGGACGAGGTCGCTGCGTTGGTGGCCTGGCTGGCCAGCAATGATGCCTCGTTCGCGACGGGCACCTACTACGCGATCGATGGCGGTTACCTGGCGCAGTAATGCGCTGAGGTGCGGTGCCGCCGGGCCACGCCAGGCGCTACCGGGTGAAACGGCCGTGCGGGCGCCTTCACTTTGGTGCCACGCGCGGCGCGCGACGCTCCGGGAAAATCCCGGAGCCTGCCGATGGAGATCACCCAGGACGTATCCATCCTGCTGCGCGTTGCCGCCGCCATGTTGTTTGGCGGCGTGCTGGGCGTCGAGCGCGAGATGGGCAAACATGCTGCGGGCCTGCGCACACACATGCTGATTGCAGGTGCGGCGGCGCTGATCGTCGGCCTGGGCGATTCGGTGGCCGAACATTTCCAGCAGGAGCGTTACCGCGACCTGCTGCAGGTCGATCCGGTGCGCCTGATCGAGGCCGTGGTGGCCTGCGTGGGGTTCGTTGCCGCCGGCACCATTCTGCGCGGTAACCGCGAAGACCAGGTCAGTGGGCTGACGACCGCCAGTTCTCTTGTGATGGCCGCCGCCATCGGCATTGCCGTGGGCATTGGCAAGTACGTGATCGCGATGGGAGTGAGCGTGCTGTGTCTGCTGGTGCTGGCGGTGATTCGGCGGGTGGAGAAGAAGCTGTGAGTGCTGGGGTGGGGTCGGAGCCCCTGCGGGGATCCGACCCCGCCGCGACCAGGGTCAGATCCCCGCAGGGGCTCTGACCCTTTCTCGTAATGGTCATACCAATAAACCACAGCTAACGCTATGGTCTAATAGGCGCCTAGCGGGAATGGCGGTTCAATCCGCCACCAGTGGTGCATTTGTTGCGAATAATGGTACGACCAATATTCGCGCGCCACGGACCGCCCCACCGCGGTGGGTTCCCCGTCAACGCCGAGATTTTCCATGCAGCCCTGGCAACACCTGTACGACCCCGCCGGCAACCTGTGGTTGTCCAGCCTGATCGCGATGCTGCCGATCGCCTTCTTCTTCGTCGCCCTGGCCGTGCTGCGCATGAAGGGCTGGCTGGCCGGCACGATCACCGTGGCCATCGCGCTCGGCGTGGCCCTGCTGTTCTACCGCATGCCGCTGGCGCAGGCGCTGGGCGCGGCCGGCTATGGCTTTGTCTACGGCCTGTGGCCGATCGCCTGGATCATCATCGGCGCGGTGTTCCTGTACAAGGTCTCGGTCAAGACCGGGCAGTTCGACATCATCCGCGCCTCCATCCTTTCGGTTACCGAAGACCAGCGCCTGCAGATGTTGATGGTCGGCTTTGCCTTCGGTGCGTTCCTGGAAGGCGCCGCCGGGTTCGGCGCTCCCGTGGCGATCACCGCCGCGCTGCTGGTCGGCCTGGGCTTCAAGCCGTTGTATGCGGCCGGCCTGTGCCTGATCGTCAACACCGCACCGGTTGCGTTCGGTGCCATGGGCATTCCGATCATCGTCGCGGGGCAGGTGACCGGCCTGGACGCGTTCGAGATCGGCCAGATGGCCGGGCGCCAGCTGCCGTTCCTGACCATCATCGTGCTGTTCTGGATCATGGCGATCATGGATGGCTGGCCTGGCATCAAGGAAACCTGGCCGGCGGTGCTGGTGGGCGGAGGTTCCTTCGCCATCGCCCAGTACCTGACCTCCAACTTCATTGGCCCGGAACTGCCGGACATCACCGCCTCGCTGGCCTCGCTGGTCTGCCTGACCCTGTTCCTGCGCCGCTGGAAGCCGGTGCGTATCTTCCGTTTCGATACCGAAACCAGTGCGCAGGCCGCTGCACAGGCGCTGGAGGCACCGCGCCATAGCGTCGGCCAGATTGCCAAGGCGTGGTCGCCGTTCCTGATCCTTACGGCAATGGTCACCCTGTGGAGCATCAAGCCGTTCAAGGCGTTGTTCGCCGCCGGCGGTGCGCTGCAAGGCTGGGTGCTGAAGATTCCGGTGCCGGGGCTGGACCAGATGGTGCAGAAGATGCCGCCGATCGTGCCCGCGCCGCTCAGCTACGAAGCGGTCTACAAGTTCGACTGGTTCTCGGCCACGGGTACCGCCATCATCCTGGCCGCAGTGATCGCCATCATCGCCCTGCGCATGCCGGCCAAGGCTGCGCTGCAGACCTTCGGCGAAACCGTGCGCGAGCTGCGCGTGCCGATCTATTCCATCGGCATGGTGCTGGCCTTTGCCTTCATCGCCAATTACTCGGGGCTGTCGGCCACCCTGGCGCTGGCGCTTGCCCACACCGGTGATGCGTTCCCGTTCTTCTCGCCGTTCCTCGGCTGGCTGGGCGTGTTCCTGACCGGTTCGGACACCTCTTCGAACGCGCTGTTCTCTGCCTTGCAGGCCACCACCGCCCAGCAGATCGGCGTGTCCGATGTGCTGCTGGTGGCGGCCAACACCACTGGCGGTGTGACCGGCAAGATGATTTCCCCGCAGTCCATTGCCATTGCCTGTGCGGCGGTGGGCCTGGCCGGCAAGGAATCGGACCTGTTCCGCTTCACCGTCAAGCACAGCCTGATCTTCACCACGATGGTCGGCCTGATCACCTTGGCCCAGGCCTACTGGCTGACCTGGATGATTCCCTGAGCCATGGCCGCTCTGCTTCTCCAGCCTGGTGTGGTTCGGGTGACAATGGCGCCATGAGCATGCAACGGGTTTCGGACAAGGTGGCCGCGCAGCTGCGCGCGCTGGTGCAGGAACAGCAGCTGCAGCCGGGCGACCGGCTGCCGGCCGAGCGCGCCCTGGCGGTGCAGCTGGGGGTATCGCGCACGGCGCTGCGCGAGGCCATTGCGCAGCTGGCCAGCCAGGGCCTGCTGACCGCCCGTGTGGGTGGCGGCACCTTCGTGGCCGCACCGGCAGCACGTGCGCGGCAGACGCTGGATGAACCGCTGGCGCCGTACCTGCCGCTGTTCCAGGGCGACCCGGAATACCGTTTCGACGTGCTGGAAATCCGCCACGCACTGGAAGGCGCCACGGCCTGGCACGCCGCATTGCGCGCGACCGATGAGGACCGCACGCGCATCGCCGCCGCGTTCCAGACCATGATGGACGCGCACGGCAAGGATGACCCCGCCGGTGAAGCGCAGGCCGATGCTGCGTTCCATCTGTCCATTGCCGAGGCGTCGCACAACCTGGTGCTGCTGCAGGTGATGCGTGGCCTGTTCGAACTGCTGCAGACCAACATCTCGCAAAGCCGCGAGAAGCTGTACACCTCTGCCCGCACCTTCTCGCCTCTGTCCGACCAGCATCGGGAAATGATGGATGCGGTGCTGGCCGGTGACCCCGAGCGTGCGCGCGCGGCCGCGCATGCCCACCTTGAATTCGTGCACACCACGCTGCGCACGCTCGATGACAACGAGGCCCGGCGTGCACGGGCCTCGCGCCTGCCGTCCCCGCACGGCTGACTACTTCCGGTTGACCCCATGATCATTTCCGCCTCCACCGATTACCGTGCCGCCGCGCAACGCCGGCTGCCGCCGTTCCTGTTCCATTACATCGATGGCGGCGCGTATGCCGAGCACACGCTGAAGCGCAACGTTTCCGATCTGTCCGACATCGCGCTGCGCCAGCGCATCCTGCGCAACATGTCCGACCTGAGCCTGGAAACCGAACTGTTCGCCGAGAAACTGGCGATGCCGGTGGCGCTGGCGCCGGTCGGCCTGACCGGCATGTATGCACGCCGCGGCGAAGTGCAGGCGGCACGCGCCGCCGACAGTCGCGGCATTCCGTTCACCCTGTCCACGGTGTCGGTGTGCCCGATCGAGGAAGTGGCGCCGGCCATCCAGCGCCCGATGTGGTTCCAGCTGTACGTGCTGCGCGACCGTGGCTTCATGCGCAACGCGCTGGAGCGGGCGCAGGCCGCCGGAGTGACCACCCTGGTGTTCACCGTGGACATGCCGGTGCCCGGCGCGCGCTATCGTGACGCGCACTCGGGCATGAGCGGGGCCAATGCGCCGCTGCGTCGCATCGGCCAGGCCATCACCCATCCGCACTGGGCGTGGGATGTCGGTCTGTTCGGCCGCCCGCACGACCTGGGCAATATTTCCGCCTACCGCGGCCATCCGACAGGGTTGGCGGACTACATCGGTTGGCTCGGCAGCAACTTCGATCCGTCCATTTCCTGGAAGGACCTGGAATGGATCCGCGAGTTCTGGAAGGGGCCGATGGTGATCAAGGGCATCCTCGACCCGGACGATGCGCGGGATGCAGTGAAGTTCGGTGCCGATGGCATCGTGGTGTCCAACCACGGTGGCCGCCAGCTCGATGGTGTGCTGTCCACCGCGCGGGCGCTGCCGGCCATTGCCGATGCGGTGCAGGGCGATCTGAAGATCCTCGCCGATTCGGGTATCCGCAATGGCCTGGACGTGGTGCGGATGCTGGCGCTGGGCGCCGACACAGTGTTGCTGGGGCGCGCCTTCGTCTACGCGCTGGCGGCCCAGGGCGAGGCCGGCGTGGCCAACCTGCTGGACCTGATTGCCAAGGAAATGCGGGTGGCGATGACGTTGACCGGCGCGCGGCGCATTGCCGATATCGGCCGCGATTCACTGGTGAGGCTGCCGTGAGCGGCGAGGACGCGGTGCTGCAGCAGCTGCGCCAGGCGGTCGGCCGACGCCATGTACTGACCGGCGACAAGGCCACCCGCCGTTTCCGCCGCGGCTACCGCTTCGGTGAAGGCCCGGTGCTGGCGGTGGTGCGCCCCGGTACCCTGCTGGAGCTGTGGCACGTGCTGCAGGCCGCCGTGCAGGGCGGCGCGGCGATCATCCTGCAGGCGGCCAACACTGGCCTGACCGGCGGATCGACCCCGGATGGCAACGACTATGGGCGCCCGATCGTGCTGGTCAGCACGTTGCGGCTGACCGGCATCCAGCTGTTGAACGAAGGCCGCCAGGTACTGTGCCTGCCCGGTGCCACCCTGGACCGCCTCGAACAGACGTTGGCGCCGCTGGGCCGCGAGCCGCATTCGGTGATCGGTTCGTCCTGCATTGGTGCCTCGGTGCTGGGCGGGGTCTGCAACAACTCCGGCGGCGCCCTGGTGCGCCGTGGCCCGGCCTACACCGAGCTGGCGCTGTATGCGCAGGTCGATGCGCAGGGCCGGCTGCAACTGGTCAACCACCTGGGCATCGCCCTGGGCGATAGCCCCGAGCAGATCCTGCAGCGCCTGCAGGACGGGCAGTACAGTGCGGCCGACGTGGGCGATGGCGATGGGCGCGCCGCGTCCGATCAGCGCTACAGCGACGACGTGCGCCAGGTCGATGCCGATACGCCGGCACGCTTCAATGCCGACCCCGGCCGCCATTTCGAGGCCGCCGGCTCTGCTGGCAAGCTGGCGGTCTTCGCCGTGCGCCTGGACACGTTCGAGAAAGAAGCGGCCGAAGTGTTCTACATCGGCAGCAACCACACCGCCACGCTCACCGCCATCCGCCGCCAGCTGCTGACCGGCTTCGAGCGGTTGCCGATCGCAGGGGAGTACATCCACCGCGATGCGTATGACATCGGCGAACGTTACGGCAAGGACACCTTCCTGCTGATCGACCGCCTGGGCACCGCCCGCGTGCCGGCCGCATTCGCATTGAAGAGCCGCGTGGACGGCTGGTTCGAGCGCGTCGGGCTGCGCGGCGTGACTGACCGGGTGATGCAGGCGTTGACCGCGCTGCTGCCTTCGCACCTGCCGCCGCGCATGGGCGAGTTCCGCCAGCGCTTTGAGCATCATCTGCTGTTGAAGGTCTCCGCGCAGGATGCGGCCGAGACCGAGCGGTGGCTGCGCGAATGCTTCGCCAACCATGAGGGTGGCTTCTTCCGCTGCACGGCGGAAGAAGGGCGCAAGGCTTTCCTGCACCGGTTCGCGGTGGCCGGTGCCGCGGTGCGCTACCGCGAAGTGCATCGCGCGCAGGTGCAGGACATCGTGGCGCTGGATATCGCGCTGCGCCGGGATGACGCCGAGTGGTTCGAATCCCTGCCGGCGGATATCGACGGGCGGCTGCTGCACAAGCTCTACTACGGCCACTTCCTGTGCCACGTCTTCCACCAGGACTACATCGCACGCAAGGGTGAAGACCCGATGGCGATCGAACATGCGATGTGGGCACTGCTGGATCAGCGCGGTGCGGAGTATCCGGCCGAGCACAACGTGGGCCATCTGTACCCGGCCAAGCCGGCGCTGGCGGCGTTCTACCGGTCGCTGGATCCGAGCAATACGTTCAACCCCGGCATCGGCCATACCTCGAAAGCGAAGGGGTGGGGCGGGTGCGATTGCCCAGCTTCGGTAGAGCCGAGGGTTGGGGGCAGAAACAAAGCCCTAGCGCCCACGCGCCCGCCGCCCCCCCCCCCCCCCCCCCCCCCCCCCCCCTCGACTCTACTATCATGCGGGTTCGGCATGGATGCGCGGATGCGCAGGAGCGATGATGCACACCCCGATGTCCCGAACGGCGCTGGCCGCTCTGCTGCTGGCCAGCCCGGTACTGGCGCTGGCGCAGGGATCGATTCTTCCGCAGCAGCGCGATGCCGCTGGCAACGTGATGGAGCCCTTGGGCCAGGTGCTGCGCGTGGATGAGCGCGGCGGACCGTCCGGCTTGTACGACTGTACCGATGATGGTGCCTGGTGCGTGCGCGTGCTGCCCGCATCCGGTGACGGCGAGCGGCCGAGCGTGTTGGAAGTGCTGGAGACGGTGGCCGGCGAGGGCCAGCCGCAGGCGTACCACGTGAGCATCGACGTTCCGCCGGACGGCGAACTGTCCGTATGGCCGTGGATTGTGCGGCTGGCGCCGGACGTGGGCGCCGACCAGACGGTAGCCGATCCGCAGCAGCGCGCGCGGCAGAATGTGCTGGTGGGCGGCATCAGCAAGGTCAGCACGATGTATTCCGGCGGCGGTGCCGAGACGTCGCGCCTGCAGTTGGCACGCGTGCGGCACCTGGACGACGGCATCCAGATCGACGATGCGGTGCTGGGCCTGGCGTGGACGGGCGAGGCGGAGATCCGGGCCTGCTTCGGCGAGCAGGACGTGAAGCGGCGCGCCGGTGCGTGCCAGGACACCTATGGATTCTCGGCACGGCTTTCGCTGGATGCCGCTGCCACGGGCATGCCGGTGCTGCGTTACCAGACCGTGGCCACGCGTTTTCCGGCCGGTGTTTCGCGAAACGAAGATTCACTGGCCAGGGCGCCACTGACCAGGAAGGACCTGCGGACCGAGCAGGACCCGGCATGCACCTATGCAGGCATGTTCCACTTCAGAGCGGGTGCATACCAGCCGGACCAGGCATTGCCCGATTGTTCGGGTTACACGGATCGGTAGAGTCGGGGGGGGGGGGGGGGGGGGGGGGCGCAGGGGGGGGGGGGGGGGGGGGGCGGCCCGCCCCCCCCCCCCCCCCCCCCCCCCCCCCCCCCCCCCCCACTCTACGACATGCCGGGGCCAGGGCAGTCGAGCAAGCTCGACTCTACGAAATGCCGGGGCGCGGGCCGTTGGGCACGCCCGGGGTTATTCGCAACGGGCGGCAGTGATGATGTTGTCCTTGTCCACGTACACGCGCAGGCGGTCGGGGCGGATGTCCTTGGTGGTGATCGTGTTCGGCCCGATCGGGTTGACCAGGCCGGCGCCGCTCTCGCGTGACAGGCGCCGCATGTTGGCTTCGTCGGCCGGCTGTCCGACGGCCCAGCCCAGTGCGCTGGCGTTGCATTGGCCGCTGCCGCTTACCTGCGGGCCGGGCGTGCTGACACAGGCCGACAGCAGCAGGGCCGAGGCGGGCAGCAGCAGGGACAGGCGGATGGCGGTCATGCGGGCGCTCCTGCGCAGGGGATTGGCTGCACCATAGCACCGCCGCCGTGCGGCCGGGAGCGGTGCGATCATTGCCGCTGGCGGCGCCACGCTGCATAGTGGCCGCTGTATCGACAGGCGTGTGATCGCAGATGAAGGCAGGCAGGTTCCACCCGGCGCAGATCCTGGCAGGCGTGCTGTGCCTGTGCACGGCGGTGCTCGCCCGGGCGCAGGCCGACCCGGTCCCGGCGGCCGATGGCGCTCCGTTCGGCGCTTGGCGCAACCTGCAGACCGAGACCGGCTACGAGCCGGCGCAGCGCAACCTCGCCTTTGCCATGCTGCCGCAGGCGGCCACCCGCGGCGACCGGTTCGCGATCCTGGACCGTGAGGGCCGGCGCACGGTGTGCTGCCTGCAGGTGGCCAGTCCATCGCTGGGGGTCAGTGCACTGCGCGAGCAGTACCACCTGCCTGCGGTATGGGTGGCCGATCTGAGCAATCTGCACAGCGCCGCACGGCCGTATGTCCCGCACGTGTATGCCATGCAGCGGGTGGACGAGCTGATTGACTACCGCTTCGCCGACGTGCCCGGCGCGTACAGCGATCTGGGTGGCCTGCTGCTTCCCGAAGGTGCCGCGGTGGATGATGCGGGCGCGACCGTGCGCTGGGGCCAGGCGCAGTACCAGCTGAAGTTCCAGCGTCTGCCACAGGCCGATGAGGAAGGCGCGCTGGACCGTTACACGCTGCAGTTGCTGCCTGCCGGTACGCCGCTGCGGATCGAAGTGCCGTTCGGCACCTACTGAGGCGTTGCCGGCAGCCGGTAGAATGGCGGTCCGCCTGTACGGAACCCGCCGTGTTCACCCGTTCGTTGCTGCTGTTGTCCCTTGCCTGCGTGGCCGGCTGTGCCACCACGCCGCCGCCCGCCCACTCCGATGCGCTGTGGCGGGTCATCCAGCGTGACTGCCTGAGCGAGCAGGGGCCGCAGGGAAGCTGCCTGCAGGTGGAAGCGGGCGCCGACCGGCGCGACGTGCTGGTGAAGGATACCCACGGCGATTACCAGTTCCTGCTGATGCCGCTGGACAAGGTGAGCGGCATTGAAAGCCCGGCGCTGTACCGGCGCGGTGTGCCCAACTATTTCGCCGCGGCCTGGCGGGCCCGCGGACACAGCGAACAGGCACTGGGCCAGGCCCTGCCGCGCGAAGTGGCCAGCCTGGCGCTGAATTCGCCGCACGGGCGTTCACAGCACCAGCTGCATATCCATGTGGATTGCCTGCGCGCCGATGTACTGCAGGCGCTGGACGCGCACGCCGCTGCGCTGGGAACCCGATGGGCGCCGCTGCCTGTGCCCTTGCGCGGCCACCAGTACCAGGCGCGCCTGCTGCCCGGTGCCGAACTGACCGCCAATCCGCTGAACCTGCTGGCCCATGAGCTGAGCGGCGTGGGCGATGTCGGCCAGTGGAGCTTGCTGGTGGCGGGCCGGCAGAACGTGCAGGGCACGCCCGGTTTCGTGCTGCTGGCGACCCGGGTGGATCCGGCCAGCGGCAACGAGGCCAGCGCCGAGGAACTGCAGGACCATGCGTGTTCGGTACTGACCGGCGCCGGCCAGGCGCTGGAGCGGGTGCGCTAGCCCAACTCGTCCTGTCGGCGGCGCCATTCCGGCGCGGTCAGCGCGTGCAGGTGGCGATCCTGCCAGTGCTGGCCGTCGAAGTGCTGGCCGCGCAGCACGCCCTCGTGGGCGAAGCCCGCTTCGGTCCAGGCCGATGCGATGGCCGCTGGGGTCCGTGCCGGCAGCAGCACGTACAGGCGGTGCAGGCCCACCTGTTCGAACAGGAACGGGCATAGCGCGTGCAGCGTGTCGCGCAGGCGCTCGGCACCGCGCCACGGGCCCTGGCAGAGCGGGTGCAGTTCGGCGCTGCGCGCCTGGGTGGACTGCAGGCGTACGCCCAGTTGATCCACCAGGCGGCGGCTGCTGGCGTCGAACACGCCCAGCAGCAGTTGATCGTTGTCGAACTGCAGGCGTGAACGCTGCACGCCGATCAGCAGTTGTACATCAGCATCCGGGCGGCAGCTGAAGCCGTGCCGCGCGCGGCGTGTCACGCACAGACCCAGCCACTCGTTCAGGTCATTGCGGTGCAGCGGGCGCACGATCACGCCGCCGTGGGACAGATGCAGCAGGTGCCGGCGCAGGACCGGGTGCAGTGCGGGAATGGGAGAGGGAAGGGGTTCGGTACACATGCATTCGACGGTGACCTGCCGGCCCGGCAGAAACCATCGAATACGTTGCAAAGCGCGTGAAGGCGCCCAGTGCGCTAGGGCAACGCAGCGACCCCGTAGGATTCGATCACATAGCTGAAAGGCTGCTGCTCGCGGTCGCGCAGCAGGGCACGCACTTCCAGGATCACCCCCTGGTTGCCTTCGCCACGTGGCGGCCAGAACGTCTGGTCGGCCAGGGTCTGGCGCTGGAACCCGAGCGGCCCGACCACGCGGCCGAAGGGCTCGTCGGTGTTGTCGAGCACCTGGTTCATCGCCGCGCTGAGGCGCGCAGGCAGGTACCAGTTGTCGGCCTCGGACAGCACACGGCTGCCGCAGACCAGCTGCACGCGACGGTAGTGCACGGCGCTGCCATCGGTTGCACCCAGCGCGTGCAGCACATCGGCCGGGGCGACCTTGTCCTGGCCACGCACGCGTACCGCGCGCACCCGCGCCTGCTCGGCCAGGCCGTGCTCGGCACACCAGCTTTCCAGGGTGGCGGTGGCGCTCTGGCCACTGAGCACCCGCTGGTGCAGGCGTTCCACCAGCACGGCGGCGGCGACGCGCTGCTGGCCGGGCGGCGTGGGCGGCGGCGTGGTGGCCGCAGCATCGCTGGCGGACAGGCTGGCGATCGGGGCAGCGGCCAACAGGGACGCGGCCTGCCAGCGGCGAAGACGATCGTGGCGGTCGGACGGGCCCATGCGGCATCTACAGCGGGAACAGAGCGCTATGTTACCTGTTCAGGGGGGGGGGGCAGCGTGGCGACGAGGCGGACGCATCGCTCTGGTGAATGTGTGGCATCGCCATATTTCGTTGGCCGATGGCAGCGAGGGGGCGCACGATGGGCCCCTTGTCTGCCTTGCGGAGTAATCCATGACCCTTCAGTTCGTTCATGGTGGCGTGGACCGCCACGGGGCGCCACTGCACTTCCACATCCGTGACGGCCAGTTGCAGGCGATCAACGCAGCGGGCGGCGCGGCGGAAGGGGCGGAAAACGTCAATCTGGCCGGGTTCACCGTGCTGCCGGGGCTGGTCGATGGCCATATCCATCTGGACAAGAGCTTCGTCGGTGACCGCTGGCACCCGCACCAGTCGGTGGCCAGCCTGCGCGAGCGCCTGGCCGTGGAAAAGGCCGCCGTCGCCACGGCCGCGCCCATGGTCGAGCGTGCCGAGGCGCTGATCCGCCAATGCAGTGCCTTCGGCACCGTGGCCATGCGCTGCCATGTGGACATTGATGCCAGTACCGGCCTGCAGCATCTGCAGGCGGTACGCGAGGCCGCCGAGCGTTGCGCGGACATCATGCAGATCCAGCTGGTGGCGTTTCCCCAGGCCGGGGTAATGTCCTGCCCGGGCACCGCCGAGGTGCTGCGGCAGGCCCTGGACGCTGGCGTGCAGGTGCTGGGCGGCATCGATCCGACCACGCTGGACGGTGATGCGGACGGACAGCTTGCCCTGTTGTTCGGCCTGGCCGAGCGCCATGCCGTGCGCCTGGACATCCATCTGCATGAGCCGGGCGAAACCGGACTGGCGCAGTTGCTGCGGATTGCCGCGCGCACCCAGGCGGCTGGGCTGCAGGGCCGGGTGGCGGTCAGCCATGCCTACGCGCTGGGCGAAGTACCGCTGGCGCGTGCATTGCAGGTGGGCGAGGCGCTGGCCCGTGCGGGTGTGGCGATCATGAGCAACGCCCCGGGCGACCACCCGTTCCCGCCGTTGCGTGCGCTGCATGACGCCGGGGTGCGGGTGTTTGCCGGGAACGACAACATCCGCGATTGCTGGTGGCCGTACGGTAACGGTGACCTGCTGCAGCGGGCGATGCTGCTGGGTTACCGCTCAGGGTTCTACACCGATGCCGATCTGGATCTGGCACTGGACATGGTGACCACCCATGCCGCGCAGGCGATCGGGTTGCAGCAGTACGGCATTGACGAAGGGCTGCCGGCGACCTTCGTGGCAGTGCGTGCGGACCACGGCCCGGCGGCGGTGGCCGGCGTACCGGTGGAACGGCGCGTGGTCGTGCAGGGGCGGTGGTTGTAGTTGGCAGGGCTGCGCCCTGCACCCGCCGAAGCGTCGAGCCGTGCTCGACTGAAGCAACTGCAAAAGCGGGCTATCCGTGGGGTGGCGGGGCGGTGTCGGAGTGCGGGGACGCCGCAAGTACGTCC
>NZ_JACVUD010000105.1:0-14207 GCF_016624905.1 Stenotrophomonas sp. S49
TCTACGAAGCGAAGCAACAGCAGTCGAGCAAGCTCGACTCTACGAAGCGAAGCAACAGCAGTCGAGCAAGCTCGACTCTACGAAGCGAAGCAACAGCAGTCGAGCAAGCTCGACTCTACGAAGCGAAGCAACAGCAGTCGAGCAAGCTCGACTCTACGAAGCGAAGCAACAGCAGTCGAGCAAGCTCGACTCTACGAAGCGAAGCAACAGCAGTCGAGCAAGCTCGACTCTACGAAGCGAAGCAACAGCAGTCGAGCAAGCTCGACTCTACGAAGCGAAGCAACAGCAGTCGAGCAAGCTCGACTCTACGAAGCGAAGCAACAGCAGTCGAGCAAGCTCGACTCTACGAAGCGAAACAACAGCAGTCGAGCAAGTTCGACTCCACCAAGCAGGGCTCTACTGCGGGGCGGTGCTTCAGGCGTCGCGGTTGCCGCGGCGCATCACGCGCTGCTTTTCGATGGCCCAGTCGCGGTCCTTGGCGGCATCGCGCTTGTCGTGGGTCTGCTTGCCCTTGGCCAGCGCCACTTCCAGCTTGATCTTGTTCTTGCTCCAGTACATGGCGGTGGGCACGATCGTGTAGCCATCGCGCTCGACCTTGCCGACCAGCTTGTCGATCTCGCTCCGGTGCAGCAGCAGCTTGCGCTCGCGGCGGTCGTTGGCCACCACGTGGGTCGAGGCCTGGATCAACGGGGTGATCTGCGCGCCGATCAGGAAGATCTCGCCCTGCTTCACGTACGCGTAGGCGTCGATGATGTTGCCGCGCCCGGCGCGGATCGACTTCACCTCCCAGCCCTGCAGGGCCAGGCCCGCCTCGAAGCGCTCTTCGATGTGGTACTCGTGGCGGGCACGCTTGTTCAACGCGATGGTCTTGTTGGCCGTCGCGTTCTTTGCTTTATCCTTGCCGCTGTTCTTGCTCATTTCCGTATTGTCTCCGATTCGGGCCCGCCCGGTCGATTGCCGAGACGTTCCTTCTTTATGCCTACTATCCGCCGCAGCGCCCTGGTCGAACATTCCTCCGCCCGCATGTTCGATCTCGTCAACGACGTGCAGGCCTATCCGCGCCGCTTCCGCTGGTGTTCCGATGCCCGCATCCTGGAACAGGGCGAGGACCGGCTGGTGGCCCGTCTGGACCTGGGCTTGGGCTCGTTCAGCACCTGGTTCCAGACCGAAAACACCCTGCAGCGCCCGCACAGCATTGATATGCAGCTGCGCGACGGCCCGTTCAAGCAGCTGCACGGCCGCTGGGAGTTCCATGCCCTGGCCGAGGATGCCTGCAAGGTGACCCTGACCCTGGAATTCGAACCCAACTCACGCCTGCTGGGGCCGGCGCTGGCCATCGGCTTCCAGGGGCTGGCCGATCGCATGGTCAACGATTTCGTGCGCGTGGCCGACGAGGGCTGAGCGATGATCGAGGTCGAGGTGGTGCTGGCCTGGCCGCAGCGCGTGCTGGCGCGCCGGCTGCAGCTGGAAGAGGGTGCTACCGTGGCCGATGCGGTCGCTGCCGCCGCGCTGGAAGGCAGTGCCGACTGCCCGGCGCTGGCCGTGCATGGCGTGCTGGCCCGCCCGCAGCAGGTGCTGCACGACGGCGACCGGGTGGAGCTGCTGCGCCCGCTGCTGGCCGACCCCAAGGACAACCGGCGCAAGCGCGCACGCGGCGACTGAACCGCGCCACCGCCAGGCGGCGCGGCGAAGCGGGGCTCAGCGGCCCTTCTTCTTGTCCTTCGGCAGGTTGCGGCCGAACTGGCGCACGGTCTGCTGGGCCAGGGCCTTGTCATTGGCCGGGAAGTAATCGCCTTCCCAACGGGTGACCACGTCGTTTTCGAAGTACACGGTGAAGTTCTTCACTTCGGTACGGCCGAGACGGTTTACGCGCTCGCTGGAGGTGTAGTCCCAGCGCTGGGCGTGGAAGGGATCGGGCACCGAGGGCGTGCCCAGCAGCGCATTCACCTGCTGCTTGCTCTGGCCGACCTGCAGCTTGGCAACGGCGTCCTCGCGGATCAGGTTGCCCTGGTAGATCGGTTGCTTGTAGATGATGCCGCACCCGGTGGTGGACAGAGCGATGGTGGCGACCAGCAGGAGATTGCGCATCGGAAAGGGCGTTTGGGGAAATCGAACCGATGATACACTCCCGGCGTGCCACCGCGACCCAATCCGAGGCAGCTGGCGCTAAATCGCCAATGAACGGAGACCTATGGAAACCCACGACCTGCGCAAAGTCGGCCTGAAGGTGACCCATCCGCGGATGCGGATCCTGGCGCTGCTCGAGCAGCGTAATGCCCGGCACCACATGACCGCCGAAGACATCTACCGCCAGCTGCTGGAGCACGGCGACGAAATCGGCCTGGCCACGGTGTACCGGGTGCTGACCCAGTTCGAGGCCGCCGGCCTGGTACTGAAGCACAACTTCGAAGGCGGCCAGGCCGTCTACGAGCTGGACCGCGGCGGCCACCACGACCATATGGTCGATGTGGACAGCGGCAAGATCATCGAGTTCGAAAGCCACGAAATCGAAGAGCTGCAGCGCAAGATCGCGGCCGAGCATGGCTACGAGCTTGAAGAGCATTCGCTGGTGCTGTACGTGCGCAAGAAGCGCAAGTAACGGTTTCCCGCCTGCCGAGATGTGCGAAGACCCCGGGCCTGGCCCGGGGTTTTTCGTTGCTGGGGTCAGATCCCTTTCCGCCAGGAAAGGGCTCTGACCCCCGTCCCCCCATGCGTGCATGGACCTGTCAGAACGCCCAGATCCACCGCCTCGGCCATCGCCCGGTTGCCTGCATCCCCTGGGTGCAGGTGGTCGCCCGAATCGTAGGCTGCCGCCATCCGTGACGGGTGCGCCGGGTCGCGCAGGGCGGCATCCAGGTCGATCACCGCATCAAAGGGGCTGTCGGTGCGCAGCCAGGCGTTCAGCTGCTGACGCAGCGCGTCCTTGTCCGGCTGGTAGTAGTCCTGCAGCGGGGTGCCCGGCAGCGCGCCGGCGAACGGCGGCAGGGTGGCGCCAAAGATGCGCACGCCGCGCGCATGGGCCCGTCGCGCCAGGGCGCGGTAGCCGGCCTGCAGCTCGGCCAGGGTCGGCCGGGGCTGGTCACGGGCGAAGGCGGTGCCCGGCCAACTGATGTCGTTGATGCCGATCAGCACGATCACGCTGGCGGTGCCGGGCAGGTCCAGCACATCGCGCTGGAAGCGGGCGAGGGCGGACAGACCCATGCCATCACGCAGCAGGCGCCCACCGGAGATCCCCGCATTGACCACGGACACCCCATGCGGCGCCAGGCGCGCGGCCAGGTGGTCGGTCCAGCGCTGGTCGGCGTCCAGGCTGGCGGTGGCCCCGTCGGTGATCGAATCGCCGATCACCACCACGCTGCGTGCCGCCGGCGGGGCCGCGACCTCGATGCCACTCACGAACAGGCGCGCAGTGGTGGTGCTGGCGCCGTGCAGGGCGCTGGCCAGACTCTGGTTGCCGGGCGCGATCCAGCTGGTCTGTCGGCCGTCCCAGTGGAAGGTCTGCAGCGGGGTCGGCCCTGCCACGTACACACTCAGCTGCAGTGCCTGCTGATCGGTGGCGGCCAGTGGCAGCGGGTCGCTCAACCGGTGCTCGCCGGGGCCGATCACGACGTCGGGTTGCCCATCGAAGGCCAGCGGCAGCGGCGTCGCACCGGGCTGGCCGGCCACGCTGGCCCGGTCGATCCGCAGCGGCTGGCGGCCGTGGGCATTGCTCAGGCGCACCCGCAGTGCGTTGCCACCCAGGCTCAGGCGCAGTGTCTGGCGGAAGGTCTGGTCGTGCAGGCTGGCCGGAATGAGGGTGGGGAACAGGAAGTCCTCGCCCCAGACCGGCTGTGGGCTGGCCTGCCAGCTGGCCACCCAATGGGGCTGGGCGGGGCCCGCGTGGGCGGAAAGCGACAGCAGGGCGGTGGCGGCAAGCAGGTAGCGGCGCATGGCAGGCGTCCTCGGAAGGGACAGCCAGCGTGGCCGTTGCGCCATCTGTGAACTAGACTGCGCACGGACAATCATCTGTGAACGGGATTCACCATGGCGCGCCCCGACATCAACCGATCCGGCGAACTGGAAGTGTTCGTGCGGGTGATCGAGACCGGGGGCTTTTCCGCCGCCGCGCGCAGCCTGGACATGACGCCTTCGGCGGTCAGCAAGCTCGTGGCGCGGCTGGAACAACGGCTGGGCACGCGCCTGCTGCAGCGCTCCACCCGGCAACTGCAGTTGACCCCGGAAGGCTGCAGCTTCTACGAGCGTGGCCTGCGCGTGCTGGCCGACCTGGAAGAGGCCGAACGCTGCGCCAGCGCCCATGCCGAACCGCGCGGGCGGCTGCGGCTGAATTCCAACGTGCCGTTCGGGCGCCATTTCCTGCTGCCGCTGCTGCCGGCGTTCCTGCAGGCGCACCCGCAGGTGGGGGTGGACCTGACCCTGAATGACGAGGTGATCGATCTGCTGGAACAGCGCACCGATGTGGCCGTGCGCGCCGGCCCGCTGAAGAGCTCCAGTCTGGTGGCGCGGCAGCTGGGCGCGACGCGGATGATGATCGTGGCGGCGCCGTCCTATGCGGCTCGCCACGGCCTGCCTGCCGACGCCGATGCGTTGCTGTCACACAACCGGCTGGATATCGGCCATGCGCGGACGCTGCAGGGCTGGCCGCTGCTGCACGACGGCCAGCAGGTGCGGGTGCCGACCCAGGGCAACCTGCGCGCCAGCAATGGCGACGCGCTGCGCCAGCTGGTGCTGGGCGGTCTGGGCATGGCGCGGCTGGCGGCCTTCCAGGTACGCGACGACCTGGCTGCCGGGCGCCTGCTGCCTGTGCTGGAAGAGGCCAACCCCGGCGATCTGGAAGAAGTGCACGCCGTGTTCGTGGGGCAGGGCGGCTACCTGCCGCTGCGCGTGCGCGCGCTGCTGGATTTCCTGGTGGAACACGTGGATCTGGCCAAACCCTTGGCATGACCCCGGCTTGGTAGAGTCGAGCCATGCTCGACTGCTCTTGGGCTGACGCCAGAAGCAGTCGAGCATGGCTCGACTCTACAGACCCGGCACCCCGGTAGATCCACGCCATGCGTGGATGTTCCCTAGCGCGTGCTCAGTCGAGCAAGCTCGACTCGACCAACAGCTTGCGCGCGGCCGCGCGTGCTTCCTTGCTCACTTCCACCCCGCCCAGCATGCGTGCCAGTTCTTCCTCGCGGGCCTTGGTGTCCAGCTTCTCCACCGCGCTCTGGGTCATGCCTTCCACCGGCGCCTTGCTGACCCGGTAATGGGCATGCCCCTTGGAGGCGACCTGCGGCAGGTGGGTGACGCACAGCACCTGGCGCTTCTCGCCCAGTGCGCGCAGCTTCTGGCCGACGATGTCGGCCACGGCGCCGCCAATGCCCGAATCCACTTCGTCGAACACCATGGTCGGCACCGCGTCCAGATCCAGCGCGGCCACTTCGATGGCCAGCGAGATGCGCGACAGTTCACCACCGGAGGCCACCTTGCGCAGGGCGCGCGGCGGCTGGCCGGCGTTGGCGGCAACCAGGAATTCGACGCGCTCGGCGCCCTGCGGGTCGGGCTTGCCGGCGTCCTGCGGTTCCAGTTCGATCAGGAACTGGCCGCCACCCATGCCCAGCTCGGCAATGATGCCGGTGGTGGTGGCCGACAGTTCGGCGGCCGCCTTGCGCCGGCTGGCGGTCAATACCTCGGCCTGCGTCCGCCAGGCGGCCACAGCCTTGTCGATCTCGCCGGCCAGGCGCTGCAGGCGCTCGTCGGCGCCGCGCAGCTGTTCCACTTCGGCATGCATGCGCTCGCGCTGCGCGCCCAGCTCGTCCATCGGCACCCGGTGCTTGCGCGCCAGGTCGTGCAGGCGGCCCAGGCGGCGCTCGTTCTCTTCGAACTGTTCCGGGTCGGCGTCCAGGTCGTCGTGCACCCGGTCCAGCAGCGACAGGGCTTCGTGCAGCTGGATCGAGGCGTTTTCGATCAGGCCGTCCACCTCGCCCAGGCGCGCGTCGTGTTCGATCAGGCGCGACAGGTCGTGGCGCACCTGTTGCAGCAGGTCCAGCGCGGAACTGCCGTCGTCGCCGTTGAGCTGGTTGCTGGCGGCCTGGCAGGCGGTCAGCAGGGCGCTGGCGTGGGCCTGGCGGCGGTGGCTGGCGCCCAGGGCGGCAATCGATTCCGGTTCCAGGTCCTCGCGGTCCAGCTCGCGCAGCTGGTGTTCCAGGAAGCCGATGCGGTCACTCACGTCGCCCTGTTGCGACAGCGCCAGGGATTCGTCCACCAGGGCCTGCCAGGCCGCGGCGGTACGGCGCACCTGGCGGCGGGCCTCTTCGTTGTTGGCGAAGGCGTCCAGCAGGGCCAGCTGCGACGGCCGCGCCAGCAGCGCCTGCTGTTCGTGCTGGCCATGGATTTCCACCAGGTGCGCGGCCAGATCGCCCAGCTGCGCCAGGGTGACCGGGCGGCCGTTGATCCAGGCCCGCGAGCCGCCATCGGCGCGGATGACCCGGCGCAGCTGGCATTGCTCGTCATCGTCCAGCTCGTTGTCGGCCAGCCATTGGCGGGCGGCCTGCAGCTGGTCCAGGGCGAATTCGGCCGACAGCTCGGCGCGGGCGGCGCCGTGGCGGACCACGCCGCTGTCGGCGCGCAGGCCGGACAGGAAGCCCAGTGCGTCGACCATCAGCGACTTGCCGGCGCCGGTCTCGCCTGAAACGACGGTCATGCCGGGCCCGAATTCTAGTTCGGTGGCGCGGACGACGGCGAAATCCTTGATCGAAAGATGTCTGAGCATGGGTAATGGGGTGTCTGCAGCCGCGCAACGCTAGCATGTGCGGCCGGGTGGTCCAATGACTTGCCAAGGTGCTGCGCCGCCATTATCTAGTGTCCGTGTCTCACAGGTTGATTCCATGCACGGTTCCGCCGACCAGCTAGCCCCGCGCGCGCGCCATCTGCTGCGCACGCTCATCGCGCGTTACATCCAGGACGGCGAGCCGGTGGGCTCGCAGACGCTGGCGCGCGTGGCCGGGCTGGAAGTCAGTCCGGCCACCATCCGCAACATCCTGGGCGACTTGGAAGACCTGGGCCTGCTGGCCTCGCCACATACCTCGGCCGGGCGCATTCCCACCGCCCATGGCTACCGGGTGTTCGTCGACAGCCTGCTGCAGATGCAGCCGCCGGGTGAGGGCGAGCTGGCCCGCCTGCGCCTGGAACTGGCCGGCGGCGGCAGCACCCAGGCCCTGCTGGGCAGCGCCTCTGAGCTGCTGTCGGCCATGAGCCATTTCGTCGGCGTGGTCAGTGCCCCGCGGCGCGAGCAGTTCGCCTTCCGGCAGATTGATTTCGTGGCCCTGGACGGGCGCCGGGTGCTGGCCATCCTGGTGTTTGCCGACAATGAAGTGCAGAACCGGGTGATCGAGACCCGCCAGGACTTCGCCCCCGGCCAGCTGGAGCAGGTCGCCAATTACCTGAACGCGCATTTCGCCGGCCTGCCGCTGGCCGAGATCCGCACCCGCCTGCTGCTGGAACTGCGCGATGCCCGTTCCGAGCTGGAGCAGCTGCTGGCGCACAGCATCGAACTGGCCGAGCAGGCCCTGCAGCCGCCGGCCGACGACATGCTGGTGGCCGGGCAGACCCGGCTGATGGGGGTACAGGACCTGTCCGACCTGGAGCGCCTGCGCGAACTGTTCGAGCTGTTTTCCAGCAAGCGCGAGATCCTGCAGCTGCTGGAACGGACCATCCAGGCCCCGGGCGTGCGCATCTTCATTGGCGAAGAGACCGGCATGATGCCGCTGCAGGGCGTCTCGCTGGTCACCGCGCCCTATACCGCCAACGGCCAGGTGCTGGGCGTGCTGGGGGTGATCGGGCCCAAGCGCATGGCCTACGACCGCATGATTCCGCTGGTGCAGGCCACCGCCGACGTGCTGGGCGCGGCCTTTTCGCCGTCCGGGCGCACCCCGGGCACATCCGACGCTTGAAACGCAGCATCCCGCCCACACTAGGGTGGGTGGAGGCGGGCTGTGACCGCCAGGGACCCAGACATGAACCACGAAAACCCCGATATCGAATCCCAGCAGAGCGCGGCCGATGCAGCGGCTGCGGCCGGCGTGAGTGACGAAACCGAGCGCCTGCGCGCCGAGATCGAGCAGATCAAGGCCGACGCCCTGCGTGAACGCGCCGACCTGGACAACCAGCGCAAGCGCGTGGCCCGCGACATCGAGCAGGCCCGCAAGTTCGCCAACGAAAAGCTGCTGGGCGAGCTGCTGCCGGTGTTCGACAGCCTGGATGCCGGCCTGAAGGCCGCTGGCGATGACGCCCATCCGCTGCGCGAGGGCCTGGAGCTGACCTACAAGCAGCTGCTGAAGGTCGCCGCCGACAATGGCCTGGTCCTGCTGGACCCGACCGGCCAGCCGTTCAACCCGGAACACCACCAGGCCATCAGCCAGGTGCCGACCCCCGGCGCCGTCCCCGGCAGCGTGGTGACCGTGTTCCAGAAGGGCTACCTGCTGAACGAGCGCCTGCTGCGGCCGGCGCTGGTGGTGGTGGCCGCCGACTGACCCGGCGTCCCAGGCGAACGGCCGCCGGGCAGGGCCCGGCGCCACCCGCCTGGGATCGGTAGCGCCGGGCCATGCCCGGCGTACCTTGAACGGTTGAACACAGCGTTCGGGGGATGGCTTGAATGTTCCACGAGCCTCCCCCACATCCCATTCATCCACCGGCACACCGGCCGGACTGAACCCAACAAGCATTCTTCAGGAGTCTCCCCCATGGGCAAGATCATTGGTATCGACCTCGGCACCACCAACTCGTGCGTGGCGATCATGGACGGCGGCAAGGCCCGCGTCATCGAGAATTCGGAAGGCGATCGCACCACCCCGTCGATCGTCGCCTACACCAAGGACGGCGAAGTGCTGGTCGGTGCCTCGGCCAAGCGCCAGGCCGTGACCAACCCCAAGAACACCTTCTACGCGGTGAAGCGCCTGATCGGCCGCAAGTTCACCGACGCCGAAGTGCAGAAGGACATCGCGCACGTCCCGTACAGCATCCTGGCCCATGACAATGGCGATGCCTGGGTGGCCACCAGCGACGGCAAGAAGATGGCCCCGCAGGAAATCTCGGCCAAGGTGCTGGAAAAGATGAAGAAGACCGCCGAGGACTTCCTCGGTGAGAAGGTCACCGAAGCGGTCATCACCGTGCCGGCCTACTTCAACGACAGCCAGCGCCAGGCGACCAAGGACGCCGGCCGCATCGCGGGTCTGGACGTCAAGCGCATCATCAACGAGCCGACCGCGGCCGCGCTGGCCTATGGCCTGGACAAGGGTGACAACAAGGATCGCAAGATCGTGGTGTACGACCTGGGCGGCGGCACCTTCGACGTCTCGGTGATCGAAATCGCCAACGTCGATGGTGAAAAGCAGTTCGAAGTGCTGGCCACCAACGGCGACACCTTCCTGGGCGGCGAAGACTTCGACAACCGCGTCATCGAGTACCTGGTTGAAGAGTTCAACAAGGACCAGGGCATCGACCTGCGCAAGGATCCGCTGGCCCTGCAGCGCCTGAAGGACGCCGCCGAGCGCGCCAAGATCGAGCTGTCCAGCGCCCAGCAGACCGAAGTGAACCTGCCGTACGTCACTGCCGACGCCTCCGGTCCGAAGCACCTGAACATCAAGCTGACCCGCGCCAAGCTGGAAGCGCTGGTGGAAGACCTGATCAAGAAGTCGATCGAGCCGTGCCGCGTGGCCCTGAACGATGCCGGCCTGCGCTCGAGCGACATCAGCGAAGTGATCCTGGTCGGTGGCCAGACCCGCATGCCGAAGGTGCAGCAGGCGGTGACCGAGTTCTTCGGCAAGGAACCGCGCAAGGACGTCAACCCGGACGAAGCCGTGGCACTGGGTGCGGCGATCCAGGGCGGCGTGCTGGGCGGCGACGTGAAGGACGTGCTGCTGCTGGACGTGACCCCGCTGTCGCTGGGCATCGAAACCATGGGCGGCGTGTTCACCAAGATCATCGAAAAGAACACCACCATTCCGACCAAGGCTTCGCAGGTGTTCTCCACCGCCGAAGACAACCAGTCGGCCGTGACCGTGCACGTGCTGCAGGGTGAGCGCGAACAGGCCCGCTTCAACAAGTCGCTGGCCAAGTTCGACCTGTCCGGCATCGAGCCGGCCCCGCGCGGCCTGCCGCAGGTGGAAGTGTCCTTCGACATCGACGCCAACGGTATCCTGCACGTGTCGGCCAAGGACAAGAAGACCAACAAGGAACAGAAGGTCGAGATCAAGGCCGGTTCGGGTCTGTCCGAGGAAGAAATCGCGCGCATGGTGGCCGATGCCGAAGCCAACCGCGAAGAAGACAAGAAGTTCCAGGAACTGGTGCAGGCCCGTAACCAGGCCGATGCCCTGATCCACGGCACCCGCAGCGCCATCACCGAGCACGGCAGCAAGGTGGGCGGTGATGTCATCGGCAAGGTGGAAGCGGCGCTGGCCGATCTGGAAACCGCGATGAAGGGCGACGACAAGGCACAGATCGAAGCCAAGTCGAAGGTGCTGGAAGAAGCCGGCCAGGCGCTGTTCGCCGCTGCTTCGGCCGACCAGGGCGGTGCCCCGGGTGCCGACGCCGGCAATGCAGGCAAGGCGCAGGATGACGTGGTGGACGCTGAGTTCACCGAAGTCAAGGACGACAAGAAGTCCTGATCCGGACCGACACGGGGCGCTGCCTGGCAGCGTCCCGTTGTCGCATCAGGGTCCTGACCGCCGCCCGGCGTGTCGGGGCGCCCGACGCAAGAGCGGACCTGGTTCCGCTCTTCCGCTTTGACGAATCCCGACTTTCCGGAAGCTGATTCACCCTATGAGCAAGCGCGATTACTACGAAGTGCTGGGCGTTGCCCGCACCGCCACCGACGAAGAGCTGAAGAAGGCCTACCGTCGTTGCGCGATGAAATTCCATCCGGACCGCAACCCGGGTGATGCGGCGGCCGAAGCCTCCTTCAAGGAGTGCAAGGAAGCCTACGAAACGCTGTCCGACGGCAACAAGCGTCGCATGTACGATGCCCACGGCCACGCCGCGTTCGAGCACGGCATGGGCGGTGGTGGTGGTCCGGGCGGCCCGGACATGAACGATATCTTCGGCGATATCTTCGGCAATATTTTCGGTGGCGGCGGCGCGGGCCCGCGCCAGGCCCGTCGCGGTGCCGACATCGGTTACGTGATGGAGCTGGACCTGGAAGAAGCGGTGCGTGGCGTCGAGCGCCGCATCGAGATTCCGACCCTGGCCGAATGCGGTGACTGCGATGGCAGTGGTTCGGAAGACGGCAAGGTCGAGACCTGCAACGTCTGCCATGGCCGTGGCCAGGTGCGCATCCAGCGCGGCATCTTCGCCATGCAGCAGGCCTGCCACAACTGCAACGGCCGCGGCCAGATCATCGCCAAGCCCTGCAAGACCTGCCACGGCAACGGCCGCGTGGAAGAAGACAAGGTGCTGTCGGTGAAGGTGCCGGCCGGCGTCGATACCGGCGACCGTATCCGCCTGTCCGGCGAAGGCGAGGCCGGTCCGGCCGGTACGCCGCCGGGCGATCTGTACGTGGAAGTGCGCGTGCGCGAGCATGCGATCTTCCAGCGCGACGGTGACGACCTGCACTGCGAAGTGCCGATCCGCATTTCGCAGGCCGCGCTGGGCGATACCGTGCGCGTGGCCACCCTGGGCGGCGAAGCGGAGATCCGCATTCCGGCCGAAACCCAGACCGGCAAGCTGTTCCGCCTGCGCGGCAAGGGCGTGCGTTCGGTGCGCAGCCGCAGCGAAGGCGACCTGTACTGCCGCGTGGTGGTGGAAACCCCGGTGAACCTGACCGCTGACCAGCGCAAGCTGCTGGAGCAGTTCGAGGCGACCTTCAACGGCGAAGACGCGCGCAAGCACTCGCCGAAGTCGGCCACCTTCATGGACGGTGTAAAGGGCTTCTGGGACCGGATGACATCCTGAGGTTTCAACGCGAGCGTTGAACGGTAGCGCCGGGCCATGCCCGGCGTTTCTGTTTGCGATCAGCGGAAAAACGCCGCCGGCGTCTGCCCCAGCTGCCGCTTGAACATGCTGGTGAACGCACTGGGGCTGTCATAGCCCATGGCCAGCGCCACATCGATCACCTTTTCGCCCACCGCCAGACGCTCCATCGCCGCCAGCAGGCGGGCCTGCTGCCGCCATTGGCCGAAGGTCATGCCCAGCTCGCTGGCGAAATGGCGCTGGATGGTTTTCACGTCCACCGCCAGCGCCTGCGCCCAGTCCTGCAGCGTGGCCTCGTCGCCGGGGTGCTTCTGGATGTGCTGGCAGATGCGCTGCAGGCGCGGGTCGGCCGGCGTTGGCAGGTGCAACGGCAGCACATCCATGCGATGCAGTTCGTCCAGCAGCAGGCGCACCACGCGGCCGTCGCGGCTGTCGTCTTCGTGCTCGCCCTGGATCTGGCTGGCCGCGTGCAGCAGTTCGCGCAGCAGTGGCGCCACCTGCACCGCGAACGGTTCGGTGGCCAGCTGCGGGGCGAAGGCAGGATCGATATACAGGCTGCGCATGTGTACGTCGGCAATGCAGTCCACCCCGTGCGCCATGCCGGCCGGCATCCAGATCGCGCGGGTGGAGGGCACCACCCAGCGGCCCACTTCCGAGCGCACCACCATCAGGCCCGACATGGCATACACCAGCTGGTGCCGGCGATGCCGATGCGGCGACACCCGGGTGCCGGCGGGGTAGTCCTTCACCCGGCAGGTCACTGGCCGGTGGCCGGGCACCTCGTTCCAGGGCGCGGACTCCCGGATCGCACAGGGGCTGTCCTTTTTGCGATATGGCATGACCAGAACGCGGCGGAAGGGAAGGGACGGGCACCGTAGCATGCGTGGCTCGCTCCCATCCTGACTGCGCACCATGTCCAGCCTGGCTTCCCCGGTTCCACGCACCCGCAGCACGTCCCCGGGCGTGCTGGCGGCGATTTCCACCTCCCACGTGGTCAACGACATGATGCAGTCGCTGATCCTGGCCATCTATCCGGTCATCAAGGGCGGTTTCAACCTCAGCTTCACCCAGATCGGCCTGATTACGCTCACCTACCAGCTGACCGCGTCGATCTTCCAGCCGCTGGTGGGCCTGGCCACCGACCGCAGGCCGGCGCCGTATTCGCTGCCGATCGGCATGGCCTCGACCCTGTGCGGCATGCTGCTGCTGGGCTTCGCACCGAACTACGCCATGGTGCTGCTGGCCGCGGCGCTGGTGGGCGTCGGCTCGGCCATCTTCCACCCGGAAGCCTCACGCATCGCGCGCCTGGCTTCGGGTGGCCGCCATGGCTTCGCGCAATCGGTGTTCCAGGTCGGCGGCAATTTCGGTACCGCGCTGGGCCCGCTGATCGCCGCGGCGGTGATCGTGCCGTACGGCCAGCACGCCGCATCGTGGTTTGCCGGCGCGGCGCTGATCGGCATTGCCCTGCTGACCTATGTCAGCCGCTGGTACGCGCTGCACCTGGGTACGCCGCGGTCGGCCGGGCAGGGCACGGTCGCCCCGGGTCATCCCCGGCGCATGGTGGCGCGGGTGATGGCCATCCTGCTGGTGCTGATCTTCAGCAAGTACTTCTACATGGCCAGCATCGGCAGCTACTTCACCTTCTATCTGATCCACCACTTCGGCATTCCGGTGGCACAGGCGCAGCTGCATCTGTTCGCGTTCCTGGTGGCATCGGCGGCCGGTGGCTTCCTGGGCGGGCCGCTGGGTGACCGCATTGGCCGCAAGCCGATCATCTGGGCCTCGATCCTGGGCGTGGCGCCGTTCGCGCTGGCGTTGCCGCATGCCGATCTGCTGTGGACCACGGTGCTGGCGGTGCTGATCGGTTTCGTGCTGTCGTCGGCGTTCTCGGCCATCGTGGTCTACGCGCAGGAAATGATGCCGCACCGCATCGGCATGGTGTCGGGGTTGTTCTTTGGTTTTGCCTTCGGCATGGGCGGGCTGGGTGCGGCGGTGCTGGGCCTGCTGGCGGACAAGACCAGCATTGAGTACGTGTACCAGCTGACCGCGTTCCTGCCGCTGCTGGGCATCATCGCGGCCTGGCTGCCGCCGTCGCGTCCTGCTGCTCACTGAGGAGTTTGGGTTTGCAGGGCTTGCAGCCCTGCACCTGCTTCAAACCACGGCAACGTCAACTTCAAAAGCTGGCTTTCCGTGGGTTGGCGGGGTGGGTCCGGTTGAGGGGGACGCTGCAAGTACGTCCATGTAAGCTCGGTCGCCGCATCCAT
>NZ_JACVUD010000106.1:0-14054 GCF_016624905.1 Stenotrophomonas sp. S49
CGCCCCGCGCGGCCCCGGCCCGGGCGCCCCCCCCCCCGCCCCCCCGCCCCCCCCCCGCCCACCGCTCTCAGATATCGCTGTGATGGTGCGGCACGTTGGCCGGCAACGGATCCTGCCCACCCACGAAGTGCCGCACGATCGGTCCGCGCTCACCACGGTGCAGGCCGCGCAGCGTTTCCTGGATCGCCTTGTCGTCGGCGGTGATGCGCTCATGCTGGCGCAGGTGCTCCAGCCACGACGGGGTCACGAAATACTCCAGGTGTACGCCCGGCGTTGCCACGTCTTCCACCACGCCCCACACCACCGCACCGTCGCGACGGCGGATCGTGCCCAGCGCGCGCATCTGTGCCTGGAACAGCGCGCGGTCGCCGGCTTCGATGCGGTATTCCACCGTCACCAGCACCGGGCCGCGATCATGCGATACCGGCACTGCCAGCTCCGGAGCCGGCCAATGCCCGGCCGGGCGCAGGTTCAGTTCTTCAGTGCCGGCAATGCGCACGCGCCAGACCAGCAGGCCGCCCACCACCGCGCCCGCGGCCGCAACCAGCAGGGCCAGTTCCGGCGAAGTGCGCTGGGCCAGCGCGCCCCAGCTCAGGCCACCGGCCGCCATGCCGGCCGAGAACACCATGATGTACAGCGCCAGCGCACGTGCACGCACCCATGCCGGCACCGCCGTCTGCGCCGCGATCTGCAGCGAGGACAGCACCGTGATCCAGGCGAAGCCATTGACCAGCATCACCACCGGCAGCACGTACCAGCTACGGGTCAGGGCCAGACCGACCAGGCTGCACGCCAGCGCCAGCGTCGCCAGCAGCACCAGCAGGTCGCGATCAAGTTTGGCGCGCAGTTTCGGCAGCAGCAGCGCACCGCCCACCGCACCGATGCCAATGCAGCCCAGCAGGATGCCGTACTGCCCTGCCCCGCCATGCATCTGCCCACGCACCACCACCGGCAGCATCGCGTTCATCGCTGCGGCGAAGAAGAAGAAGCCCACCGATTTGATCAGCACCGCCTGCAGGCGACCAGCACGGCTGGCGTAGCGCAGGCCTGCCTTCAGGCCCGCACCGAAGCCTTCCGGCGGCAGGCTCGATGCCTTCGGGTCGCGCTTCCAGCCCCAGACCACGAACAGCATGGCGGCGAAGGTGACGGCATTGAAGCCGAAAGCCCACACCGCACCCAGCTGCGCCACGATCACGCCGCCGATGGCCGGGCCGATCGAACGGGCGATGTTGATGCCGATCGAATTCAGCGCCACCGCCGAGGCCAGCATCGGCTGCGGCACCAGTTCAGAGACGATCGCAGCCTGCGCCGGCATGGCCATGGCCGCACCACAGCCCATGCAGAAGGTCAGCAGCACCAGCAGGTTGGGGGTCAGCAGGTCGAACGCGGTCAGCGTGGCCATCACCGCCGCCACCAGCAGCATCCAGCCCTGGGTGAACAACAGGTATTTGCGGCGGTCGACAATGTCGGCCAGGGTACCGGCGGCCAGCGCCAGCAGCACGATCGGCACCGTGGTGGCCGACTGCACCAGGGCCACCATCAGCGGCGAGCCGGTGCGCTCGGCCATGACCCAGGCCGCGGCGACGTCGTTCACCCAGGTGCCGATGTTGCTGGCCAGGATCGCCAGCCACAGGGCCCGGAACATGCTGACTTTCAGCGGGGACCAGGCACCTGCGGCCTGGGGGGAAGATTGTGACGCGGTTGCGTTCACCATTGCCATGCTCCAACGATCGATGCGAACAGGGTGTCCTGGCCGCCGGCCTGCTTCAGTGCAGGACCGGCATCGACCCAGGCCAGCTGCAGCTGCCATTGCCAGTGTTCGCTGGCTTGCCAGCGGGTTTCGGATTTGTATTGGGTGCCGATGCGGCGTGCGCCACCGGCACTGCCGGGCAGCGCCGACAGCGGCGCGGGGGTGGTGTACACCGCATCGGCGCGGCGGTGCTTCCAGGCCATCTGCACGCCCAGTTCGGTGGTGACCTTCGGGTCCAGCCGCAGCGCCAGCGTCGGCTGCACATCCATCAGGTTGGCCGGCGCCAACAGGCTGGCCTCGCTGAAGTACGCCGATTTGGGGAACAGCGCGTTGAACGTGCCCAGCCGGCCGTCATGCAGGTTGCCATCGCCACTGGCCAGGTCGGCCTTCAGGCCCAGCCGCGGTTGCAGCGGCAACGCCGACCAGCGCCAACCCGTGTCCGTGGCGATGGTCCATGCACGGATGTCCAGATCGGCGCCGGCCGTGCGCAGCTCACCGCCCTGGGCCACCAGTTCGGTGTTCCAGTCCAGCCCGCCGGCCTGGCCATACCAGCGCGTGCCCACGGTCTGTCGCCGCTCCACGCCCGTGCCGGCGGCGAAGCGCGCACCGTCGCGGCGGTAGTCCAGCAGGTAGACATCCCACTGCCCTGCGCCGTGTCCACGTGCGGTGGTGGCATAGGCGCCCCATAGGTGGGCACCGTGTTCGCCGCGGTCATCGAACGCACCGGGGCGGTTTTCCACCGGGCGTAGCGCCATCAGGTCCAGCTGTCCCATGCGCCCGTTCCAGCCAACGCGCGCACCATCGAAGGCCAGGCGGATGTTCGGGCCATCGCGCACGGACAGCAGCCGCGAGCTGCCGTATCCAGCTTCCTGCCGGCCCAGCTGCACGTGCCAGCCTTCGCCCTGCCAGCGCCAGTAGGCCTGCTGCACATCCAGCGCGCTGCGATCGGTGCGGCCGGGGCCGCCAGCCTTGCCGTCCTCGGCGTGCACGCCCAGCTGCAGCTTCGCTTCCCAGTCATCACGGCGGTAGGTGGCCGCCGCCAGCGCGCGCAGCAGGCCGTAGCCATCCTCGCCGCCGCCCACGCCGAAGCGCGTGGGGTCGTAGTACAGCCCACGCACGCGCACTGACGCATCCCACTGCAGCTGGCCGTCACCCACTGCCGTGCAGGCACCACCGTCGCAGGCCAGCGCCAGCGACGGCGCGGCCAACGCAGCCAACGTCAGAAAGCGAAGCACGAGCACCCCATGGCGCCCCAGAACGCGGTCAGATCATCGGTCGGTGCGGCGTGGTGGGCGGCGTGGCCGTGCGCACCATGGGTGCCGCAGGCGGCGCCATGATGATGGTGGTGGGCCGCGGCCAGTCCGGTGGCCACGCCACCCACGTGGTAGCCGCCGAACTTGTTCACCGGCGACCAGTCCGGCATGGCCGGCGGCAACTGCGGGGCCAGCCCGGCGTAGTCGCCGTCGGCATGCACGATGCGGCCGCCGACCACGGTCAGCAGGCTGGTGATATCGGCGATCTGCCCATCATCCACGCGGAAGAAGTCGGCCGACAGCACGATGAAATCGGCCAGCTGGCCTTCCTTCAGCGTGCCCTTCACCGCTTCGTCGCCGGAGAACCAGGCACTGCCCTGGGTCCACAGGCGCAGCGCCTGTTCGCGTTCCAGCAGGTTCTCGTCGCCATACAGCGCCAGCCCACCCACGGTGCGCCCGGTCACCAGCCACGACAGCGCCACCCACGGGTTGTAGCTGGCCACGCGCGTGGCATCGGTACCGGCGCCCACCGGCACGCCCTCGGCCAGCATGCGCTTGACCGGCGGGGTGTGGCGCGCGGCCTGCACGCCATAGCGCTGCACGAAGGCCTCGCCCTGGTAGGCCATGCGGTGCTGCACGGCAATGCCGCCGCCCAGCGCGCGGATACGCTCGATGTTGCGCGGGGTGATGGTTTCGGCGTGGTCGATGAACCAGTGCAGGCCATCGAACGGCACCTCGCGGTTCACCTGTTCGTAAACGTCCAGGATGCGGGTGATGCTTTCATCGTAGGTGGCGTGGATGCGGAACGGCCAGCGCTTTTCCACCAGCAGCTTGACCACGTCGTGCAGCTCCGGCTCCAGCTCCGGCGGCAGTTCCGGGCGCGGCTCGTTGAACAGCTCGAAATCGGCCGCCGAGAACACCAGCATCTCGCCGGCACCGTTGTGGCGCAGCAGGTCATCGCCCTGGCGCGGCTGCAGGATCTCGCTCCAGCCACGGAAGTCGTTCACCTCGTTGCCCTTGTTCTGGGTGAACAGGTTGTAGGCGATGCGCACTGTCAGCTGGTCATCGCGATGCAGCTGCTCGATGACCTGGTAATCCTCGGGGTAGTTCTGGAACCCACCACCAGCGTCGATCACCGAGGTGATGCCCAGGCGGTTCAGCTCACGCATGAAGTGGCGGGTGGAGTTGGCCTGGTATTCCACCGGCAGGCGCGGGCCCTTGGCCAGCGTGGCATACAGGATGAGCGCGTTGGGCTTGGCCAGCAGCAGGCCGGTCGGGTTGCCCAGCGAATCGCGCACGATCTGCCCGCCCGGCGGGTCCGGGGTGTCCTTGGTGTAGCCGCAGGCACGCAGCGCGGCACGGTTCAACAGCGCGCGGTCGTACAGGTGCAGCAGGAACACCGGCGTATCCGGCGCGATGTCATTGAGTTCCTGCAGGGTCGGCAGGCGCTTTTCGGTGAACTGGCTGGCGGTGAAGCCGCCGACCACGCGCACCCATTGCGGCGCCGGCGTGCGGTCGACCTGCGCCTTCAGCATGGCCATGGCGTCGGCCAGCGAACGCAGGCCGTCCCAGCGCAGCTCCAGGTTGTAGTTCAGGCCACCGCGGATCAGGTGGGTGTGGCTGTCATTCAACCCGGGAACCAGGCGACGGCCCTGCGCATCCAGGATGGTGGCCTCGTTGCCCCAGGCGCGCATGATCTCCTCATCACTGCCCACGGCGACGATGCGGCCTTCCTGCACGGCCAGTGCCTGCGCGTGCGGGCGTTGCGGGTCCAGCGTGGTGATACGGGCATTGCGGATGACCAGGGTGCTCATGCGGCGCTCCTTGGATGTTGATTCGATGGCGCCGGCGGCAGTGCCGGCCAGGCCCAGCGCCAGCGCGGCGCCGGCACCCAGCACGACGTTGCGGCGGCCGGGATGGTGGAGGTCGGAACTCATGCAAGGTCTCCCTGCAGCAGCGGGCCATCCAGCGCCCAGGCACCGGGCCCGGCGCAGGCGATGGCCAGCAGGACGAAGGTCCACATCAGCGGGTATTCGACCCCACCGCGCATCCAGAACCAGCCCTTGGGCAGGGCCAGCAGCGCGGTGAAGCCAATGAACGCGGCCGCCGCCAGGGCGGCCACGTGGGTCTGCCAGCCCAGCAGCACGGCCAGGCCGGACAGCACCTGCAACAGCGCCAGCAGCAACGGCAGGGGCGCGGCCGAGGGCAGGCCGAAGCCGCGCAGTTCGCCGGCGAAGCCACCCAGGCCGGGGCCGCCGAACCAGCCCAACAGCTTGCCCAGTGCATGTGGCAGCAGGAATCCACCTGCCGCCACGCGCAGCATCAGCAAGGCCAGGTCCAGGCCGTGACTGCTGGTCATGCTCAGTGACCGCCTTCCTGGGCGCCGAACATGGTCTTGGCGTACTGGATGCCGATGCCGTAGCCACCGGCGTGGTCGCGGGCGATGCCGGTGGTCAGGCCATAGGTTTCACCGCGCGCCCAGTCGCGCTGCAGTTCCAGCAGGTACTGCACGCTGGTGATCGGCACGGCACCGGCCTGCACCATGCGGGTGATGGCGCGTTCGTGCGCTTCGTCGCTTACGTCGCCACAGGCGTCGGTGATCACGTAGACCTCGAAGCCCTGCTCCAGCGCCGACAGGGTCGGGCCGACGATGCAGACGCTGGTCCACAGGCCACCCAGCACCAGGCGGCGCTTGCCGATGCGGTTGATCTCATCGATCACCGGCTGGTCTTCCCAGGTGTTCATCGAGGTGCGGTCGAACACGGTCTGGCCGGGGAAGATCTCCGGCAGCTCTGGGAACATCGGGCCGGAGAACGACTTCTCGGCCACGGTGGTCAGCACCACCGGCACGTTGAAGCCCTTGGCGCCCTTGCTGATCAGCGAGACGTTGTTGCGCAGGGCCGAGATGTCGATGGTGTGAGTGGCGAAGGCCATCTGCGATTGGTAGTCGATCAGCACCAGGGCGTGGTCGGTGGGCGACAGCAGGGCCTTGGCGGGGGTGGCGGTTGCGGTGGTCATGGTCAGACTCCAGGGGTGGTTGAAGGCGGGGGCGTCAGGCGGCCGCAGGCGCGCTCGGCAGGCAGCCGCAGCGCGGCGTCACCGGCCAGGTACTGGCCCGGGCTGCAGCCGGTCTCGGCGCGGAAACTGCGCACGAAATGGCTCTGGTCGAAGAAGCCCAGGTGTTGGGCCAGGTGGGACATGGAACCGGTGCTGTCGGGCAGCAGTTGTCGGGCGCGTTCAATGCGCCGGCGGCGCACATAGCGCAATGGGCTGGCACCGGTACCGGTACGAAACAGGCGCACCAGATGGAAGCGGCTGACGCAGGCCACTTCGGCCAGCTCGGTCACCCGCAGCGGCTGCGACAGGTGTTCGTCGATGTAACGCAGGGCGCGCTGCAGGGCGGCCGATTGGTTCGGGGCAAGCGCGTCTGCCGCGAACGCAGGCGGGGTTTGCAGGGCCATGCGAATGCACCGCGACGGGGGCCTTCATGGTGCGCTGCGGTCGTGCCGCGCCCTACCCCCGACGGTCCAGCGTGGCACTCACCCTTTTGGGGGAGGCCCGCGCTCCAGCACACGCCGGCCGAACTGGCGTGCATCCACTGAATAGGCCCCGGGGCCCAGCAGGAACAGCGCCACCGGCAGTGCCAGCAGCGGCCACGGCGCGGCCTGCAGCCACAGCCCAAGCAGGGCCAAGGGCACCGCCAGCGGGGTCAGCCAGCCCAGCAGCAACAGCGCCTGCGCGGCCATGCAGACCAGCCAGACCCCACTGCCAGGCGCCTGCGCCGGCCACAGCGCCGCCGCCAGGCACAGGCGCAGCCACAGCAGGCCGATCCCCGGCGCGCGGTCGGGGAACATCACGAACAAGCGTTGCATCGGCGGCCTCCCTGCTCCATGCCGATGTGATAGCGCACCCACACGCTGGGCGCCTGCCCCGTTCGGGTCACCCCGGGCTGCCCCGCACCTGCCAGAATGACGGCATGCGCGCCCTCCCCCGCTCTTTCCTGCAGTGCCTGCAGGGGCTGATCTGCTGCCTGTCGCTGGCGTTGCCGGCGACGGCGCTGGCCGTGCAGCAGCCGCCGGTCAGCACCGGCATGCCCGGCTACCAGCACACGGCCTGGCGCGTGGGCCAGGGCGCACCGGGCGATATCTGGGATATCGCCCAGGACCGCGATGGCCTGCTGTGGCTGGCCACCGGCTCGGGTCTCTACCGCTTCGATGGCCGCCGCTTCGAGCGCCAGGCAGCGCCGGCGGGCCAGCGCTTCCCTTCGACCAACATGGTCACTCTGGCGCGCGACCCGCAGCAGGGCCTGTGGATCGGCTACTTCCAGGCAGGCATCAGCCACAGCCAGCCCGGGCGGCTGGACAACTACGGACGCGCCCAGGGTATCCCCGTGGGCGTGGTGCCGCGTTTCGAGCACGATCGCAATGGCAGGCTGTGGGCCGCAGTGAACGGCGGCCTGCGCTGGTTCGACGGGCAGCACTGGCAGGCCGATGCCAGCACCGGGCTGCCCGACCACCGCGTGCAGTGGGTGTTCCAGGACAGCCACGGCACGTTGTGGGTACTGGCCGACCTGCAGGTCTGGTCACGCCCGGCAGGTGCCTCACGCTTCACCTCGACCGGCATCGCCGTCTCGCAGATGTCCACCCTGGCCGAGAGCCCGCGTGGCGAAGTGTGGCTGGCCGACCGCAACCGCGGCACCCTGCCGCTGGCTGACCGCAACGGCGTGCTGCCGGCCAGCGAGCGCGAGGCGCGACGCCTGCCCGGCCTGCTCGCCGCGCGCATGCAGTTCACCGCCAATGGCGACCTGTGGGCGACCTTCAGCCCGCACGGTGGCGTGGCCCGGGTCAGCTTCGACGGCAACACTGCCACCGGCATCGAGCGCTTCGATACCGCCGAAGGTTTGACCGCCACGTCGGCGGTACCGGTGGTGCTCGATCGCGAAGGCAATATCTGGGTAGGCACCAACCTTGGCCTGAACCGCTTCCGCGCGCGCAGCGTGCAGACCCTGGCCGTCGGACCGACCGACCCGTATCGCTCGCTGGTACGCACCGACGATGGCCGCGTGTATGGCTATGGCGAAGACCTGCAGCCCTACGATCTGCGCCGGCAACTGCTGGACCGCAGCGCGCAGGAGCTGCAGGCGGCCGCGCGCCGGGATGCGCGCCCGATGTGGCAGTTCGACTGGGTGAACTTGGCCCGCACCGATGCCGGGAAGACCACGCGCATTCCGCTGCCTGCGCCGTTCACGGGCCAGCCCAGCCACGCCCTGTTGTTCCCCGACAACGACAATGCGTGGATCTGCGCCGGCGAACAGGCCGTGCTGCATTACCAGGCCGGGCACTGGCTGCGCGAACCGCGCCTGCCCGAGCGTGCGTGCTCCAGCCTGGCCCAGGGCAGCGATGGCAGCCTGCTGCTGGGGTATGCCGATGGCCGGGTACGCCGCCTGGACAGCACCGGCGTGGCCACCTACGGCAGCGCGCAGGGGCTGGATGTCGGACCGATCACCGCCCTGCTGCAGCACCACGATCTGCTGCTGGTTGCCGGTGAGTCGGGCCTGTCGGTGCGTATTGGCAATGGCAGGTTCATGAGCGTGCGCACCGACCTGGCCGGCGTACTGGAGGGCATCACCGGCATCGTGGTCGATGGCCGCGGCCGGGTCTGGTTGAACGGCAGCCGCGGCCTGGTCCGCCTGCAGGAAACCACCCTGCGCAGCGCGCTGCTGCAGGGCACACCGCTGAGCCCGCGCCTGTTCGATGCGGTGGATGGGATGCCGGGCATCGCCCTGCAGAGTGGCCCCATTTCCACCGCGGTGCTGGCCGCCGACGGCCTGCTGTGGCTGGCCACCAACCAGGGGCTGGCCTGGCTGGATACCACCCAGAACCACATCGACACCCAGGCCCCGGGCGTGCGTATCGGCGATGTGCTGTACGGCGATACGCACCAGCCGCTGACCGAAGGCCTGCAACTACCGGCCGGCACCACCCAGCTGCAGATCGATTTCGTGGCGTTGTCACTGGCGCGGCCCGAACGCAACCGCTACCGCTACCGCCTGTCCGGGGTGGATGACAGCTGGCAGGATGCCGGCAGCAGCACCCGTGCCTACTACACCAACCTGGTTGCTGGCAGCTACCGCTTCGAAGTGGAAGCGGCCAACGAGGACGGCGTCTGGAGCCAGGAGCCTGCCAGCCGCAGCTTCCGCATCGCCCCCACCTTCGTGCAGACGGTGTGGTTCAAGCTGCTGTGCGCGCTGGTGGTGCTGCTGGTGCTGGCCATGGCCGTGCGCGTGCGCAGTGGCCAGCTGGCCGCGCTGTTCCGCGCCCGGCTGCAGGAACGCCACGGCGAGCGCGAACGCATTGCCCGCGACCTGCACGACACCCTGCTGCAGGGCAGCCAGGGGCTGATCCTGCGCCTGCACGCCATCAGCCAATCCGAACGCACCCCGGACCCGGTGCGCGCACAGCTGGAATCGGCCATGCAGCTGGCCGAGCGCAACCTGGCCGAAGGCCGCGAACGGGTGAACGCGCTGCGCGATGGTCCGTTCAGTGGCCGCGACCTGGCCACGGCGTTGGCCGATGTGCATGCCGAGTACGCTGGCGAAGGCACCAATCCGCTGCGCCTGACCGTGGAAGGCACCCCACCGCCCCTGCAGACCGACGCCGCCGAGGAAGTGTTCCTGATCGGCCGCGAGGCCATCCGCAACGCCATGCGCCACGCCCAGGCCAGCGCCATCGAAGTGGAGCTGTCCTACGGCCCGCGCAGCTTCCTGCTGCACGTGCGTGACGATGGCATCGGCATTGCCGACCCCGGCGCCAGCCACGGCCACTGGGGCCTGCAGGGCATGCGCGAGCGTGCACAGCGGCTGGGCGCCGAACTGCAGCTGTGGACCCGCCCTGGCCTGGGCACCGAAGTCGCGCTGGCCGTGCCCGGCCGCCGCTTGTACCAACGACGCGCGCCACGCTGGCGCTGGCCCTGGAGCCGCCACACCCATGACTGATTCCCTTGCCCCCATCGGCGTACTGGTGGTCGATGACCACCCCCTGCTGCGCGATGGCCTGGCCGCCCTGCTGTGCGCACATGCCGACCTTCGCCTGCTGGGCGAAGCCGCAGACGGCGAGGACGCCGTTGCCCGTTACCAGCAGCTGCAGCCGGACGTGGTGCTGATGGACCTGCAGATGCCACGCCTGGACGGCGTGGAAGCCATCGTGCGGATCCGCGCGCTCGATCCGCGCGCGCGCATCATCGTGCTGACCACCTACCGCGGCGACGTGCGCGCGGTGCGCGCGCTGCAGGCCGGCGCCAGTGCCTATCTGCTGAAAGACATGCTGCGCCACGAGCTGGTGGATACCATCCGCACCGTCGCCGACGGCCGCCGCGCGGCTATTCCGGCCGAAGTGGCCGCCAGCATCGCCGCCCACGTGGTGGAAGATCGCCTGTCGCCGCGGGAAACGGAGGTACTGCGCCACGTGGCCAGCGGTATGTCCAACAAGCGCATCGGCGAGCGCATGCAGATCTCCGAGCAGACCGTGAAGGCGCACATGAAGAGCCTGATGGACAAGCTGGGCGTGGGTGACCGCACCCACGCGGTCACCCAGGCCCTGCGCCGCGGCATCATCAGCCTGGACGACGGCAACCCGTAACGTCGAGCTTGCTCGACGGCCTCTGCCTCACCGTAGCGTCGAGCTTGCTCGACGGCTTCTGCCTTACCGTAGCGTCGAGCTTGCTCGACGGCTTTCCGCTCAGTCGAGCAAGCTCGACTCTACGTTCATGGTGTTCCGCTCAGTCGCGCGAGCTCGACTGCGCATTCCACGCGGCCACCTTGGCGCGGGTATCGGCCAACATCTTGTCCAGCGCGGCGCGGTCATACACATCCCCGCGCAGGATCACGCTGTCGATCTTCTGCGTTGCCGCAATGTCCTGCAGCGGGTTGGCGGTCAACAGCACCAGATCGGCAGCCTTGCCCGCGGCCACACCGCCATAGCGGTCCATCTGCCCGAACCACGCCGGGCCGGAGCGGGTGGCCGCCGACAGCGCCTGCGGTGCGCTCAGCCCCTCCTTCACGAACAACTGCAGTTCCTGGTGCAGGCCAATGCCGGGGAAGTTGTACGAATTGAGGAAGCCTGCGTCGGTGCCGGCGATGATCGTCACCCCTGCTTCCTGCAGCATCGGCAGCACCGCGGCCACCTGGTGGTACTGCGCATGGCGCGCCTCGATCTGCGCCGGGCTGGCCTTGGCCGCACGCTCCACGCGCCAGGTGTAGGTCGCGCGCAGACCGGGGCCGATGTAGGCCAGGTAGGGATCATTGGCATGGTCATCCTGGTCCAGGAAATCCAGGATGCGCCCACCATTGAGGGTCGGGGTCACGAATACGCCGCGCTTGGCAAAGTCGCGGTAGGCGTGCATCGCGGTATCGCGGTCGAAGCTGGCGTCCAGGCGGCGGTTGGCTTCGGCGCGGTCGATGCGGCCAGCGCCGAAGTCGGCGGCGATCTGCGCCTCATCCTTGCTGCCGGCCTTGAACGCGTAATCCAGGTGCTCAATGGACGCCAGGCCCGCATCCACCGCCTGCTCCACAGTCAACGCCATCGGAATATGGCCGGATGCCTTCAGGCCCGCCTTGCGCGCAGCGCTGGCCGCGTACAGGAACAGATCCGGCTTCAGCGTACTGTCGGTGATCTTCACGAAGTCGACCTTGTCGTGCTGCAGCCGCGTGATCGCCTGATCCACCTGCGCCTTGTCACCGACTTCGATGGTGCCCTTCCACACCGGCTTGATGCCCTCGATCTTCGCCCCGGAACTGAGCAGGCGCGGCCCGAACAGGGTGCCGTCGGCAATCTGCCCGCGCCACTGCAGCACCTGTTCCGGCAGGTCGCCCGAACAATCGCGAATGGTGGTGATGCCGTGGGCGATGTACAGCGGCAGCAGCGCCTTGTTTTCCTCCACCAGCGCCGGGCCGCCACCGAAGTGTACGTGCATGTCCCACAGGCCCGGGATGAGGTACTTGCCGGCGGCATCGATCTGGCGGCTGGCGCTCCACTGGCTGCGCAGCTGCGCGTCGGGCCCCACCGCCACGATGTCATCGCCACGGATCACCACGCTCTGCCCGGGCAGGCTGCGCGCGTGCTCGATATCGACCACGGTGGCATTGCGGATCAGCAGGTCGGCGCGCTCGGCCGCAGACGCCGACAGCGGCGCGACAGAAACAAGGATCGCAAGGGACAAGGGGCAGCAACGGAGCATGGACGGCATCCTGGTAGGCACGCGGGCGTGCGGGGTGTAAGGGATATCAGTGGGTCGCGCCGTGCTGGCGCAGCAGGGTTTCGATGGCGGTGTAGCCGCGCTGGCGGGCATGCGCCAACGGCGTCACGCCATCACCGTCGGCCAGATGCGGATCGGCGCCGGCCTCCAGCAGCAACTGCACGATCTGCACGTGGCGTGGGCCGCCATCCCCGAGCAGGATGGCCTCCAGCAGCGCGGTCCAGTGCAGACGATTGACGTGGTCCACGGCCATCCCGGCGCGCAGCAGCGTGCGCACAGTGGCCACGTGGCCGCGCTCGGCGGCCGGAATCAACGCGGTACCGCCATAGCGGTTGGTACTGCGCAGATCTGCACCGTGGGCCAGGGTCAACGCGAGAATGTCATCCAGCCCGCGCGCGCCGGCGTACAGGTAGGCGCTGTCCTGCAGCGCATCCTTGGCATTGACGTCGGCACCGGCGTCGATCAGCACACGTGCCGCCGCCAGCCGGTTGCCGTGGGTAGCCAGCAACAGCGCCGTACGGCCCTGTGCGTCGCGCGCCTCCAGCTGGGCACCGCCCTCCAGCGCCGCCCGCACGGCCGCGGCATCACCACGGGCAGCGGCATCGTGCAGGCGCACATAGGCCGCGCCGGTGCTGGCCGAACAGGCAGTCGGCAGCACCGCCAGCAGGCACAGCAGCAACAGGCGCCCCAGCGTGGGACAGCGGCGGCAACGATGGGTGCGCATCTGCGTTTCTCCTGTGCGACGGGCCGGAGCGGCACTTCGCCCCGCTTGCCGCACCCTTTCCTGCATGGTAGAAGTCGCAGCAATCATCCAGAAGTGAAATGTTCAAATGGCTGACAGTGCCAAATCGAATAGAACCCTGTTCGAACTGGACCTGCTGCGGGCCCTGGTGATGGTGGCGGACTGCGGCAGTTTCACCACCGCCGCCACCCGCCTGCACTCCACCCAGTCCACCGTGAGCCAGAAGGTACGGCGGCTGGAGGAACTGGCTGGACACCGCCTGCTCGAACGCGGCCACCGCGATGTGCACCCCACCGACGCCGGCCACACCCTGCTGGGTTACGCACGGCGCATGCTCGATCTGAACGAGGAGCTGGCCCAGGCACTGGCCGGTGCCACGGTGGAAACCGCGGTACGCATCGGCGTGCCCGAGGATTTCGTCAACCCGCAGACCACCCGCATGCTGGCTGCCTTCAGCCGCCGCCACCCGCAGGTGAAGCTGGAAATCAGCAGCGGCCTGAGCCGCGACCTGGCCCATGGTTTCGACCATGGCGAGCTGGACCTGGTACTGGTGAAGCAGCGCCGCAACACCCGCCAGGCGGTGCACTGCCGGCGCGAGCCGATGCACTGGATCGACAGTGTGCGCAGCAGCAGCCTGCAGCACGATCCGCTGCCACTGGTCACCTTCCCGCCGCGCGGGCTGTACCGCGACGAGATGATCCAGGCGGTGGAGGCGCTGGGGCTGCGCTGGCGCATTGCGTTCACCAGTTCCTCGCTCAGCGGCATCCAGGGCGCGGTGGCCGATGGCATCGGCATCAGCCTGCTGCCGCGCCGCGCGGTGGGCCGCGAGCATCGCATCATCGATGGCGAACGCCGCCTGCCGGTGATCGACAACTACGAGTTGGGGTTGCTGCACCGCCCCGATGCAGACGAAGCCGTACGCGCACTGGCCGCCGAACTCTGGCGCCAGGTGCAGCGCGAAGTGGAGTAGTTCTTTGTTTGCAGGGCTGCGCCCTGCACCTGCCCATTCAACGTCAACGTCAACGTCAAAGGCTGGATTCCTGGGGTGGGCCGGGTG
>NZ_JACVUD010000107.1:0-13980 GCF_016624905.1 Stenotrophomonas sp. S49
ACCCCCAAGAGCCCCCATGCCTGCCGCCCACACGCTTGTCCTGACTACCCTTGCGGTTCTGATCGCGGCCACGCTGGCCGTTGCACCTGCCCACGCCGCCGATGCCGATGCCGATGCACCGGCCAGCACGGCCAGCGCTACCTCGGCCAACCTGGCCGCGTCCACACTGGATGCGGTGGTGGTGACCGGTTCGCGCACCAGCACGCGCACGGTCAAGAACAGTTCCACCCCCATCGATGTGATCTCGGCCGAGGACCTGGCCTCCACCGGCCAGGCCAACCTGCTGGAAGCGCTGCAGCGCAGCCTGCCGTCGCTCAGCCAGATTGGTGGCTACCAGAGCGACCAGGAAAGCCTGATTCGCGGCTACCAGCTGCGCAATCTGTCGCCGGGCTACACGCTGGTGCTGGTGAATGGCAAACGCCGCAATGCCAGCGCCTATGTGAGTGGTGCCAACGGCGGCGGCTACCCCGGCCATGCCTGGGCCGATCTGGCGCTCATTCCGGTGTCGGCCATCGACCATGTGGAGGTACTGCGCGATGGCGCGTCGGCCATCTACGGTTCGGACGCCATCACCGGCGTGATCAACGTGATCCTGAAATCGCAGGCGCACGGCGGCGATGTTTCGGTGGAAAGCGGGCAGAGCTTCGATGGCGATGGCACCCGCACCAGCGTGCGCGCGAACGTGGGCCTGCCCTGGGGCGAGGATGGCTTCATCAACATCTCTGGTGAAACCACGCGCCAGCATCATGCGATTCGCACCCGGCGCTATATCGATGGCTACCTGAGCTACCCGGCGGTGGATGCCAATGGCAACCTGGTGGCGCTGCGCCCGAACAACCGTCTGCCGGCCGGTGCATCGCCGAATCCGGCCGAGGCCACGCGCGATGCGGAAGCCAACACCATCCTCAGTTCGCCGTCCTACGCATTGAAGGCCTTCGCGGTGAACGTGGGGCACGGCCTGAGCGAGAGCGCGCAGTTCTATGCCAATGCCAAGGCCAGTGACCGCACGGCGCAGGCGATCCAGAACTTCCGCCTGCCGGCCACCATCTTCACCACCTACAAAGCGCCGGGCGTGCTGAGTGTGTTTCCCGACGGCTTCCTGCCGGTGCTGGAAACCAAGGAGAAGCAGTACACCGCCACGGCCGGGGTGAAGGGCCAGCTTGCGGGCTGGGACTACGACGCCAGCCTGACCGGCAACCGCAACACGGTGCGCACCTACACGCGCAATTCGGTGAACTATTCGCTGCCATACCCCGGTTCGCCCACCGATTTCTACGATGGAAAACTGGACTACCAGCAGGGCATCGCCAACCTGGACCTGCGCCGTGGCTTCGAGGTGGCGGCCTTTGCGTCGCCACTGGAAGTAAGTGGCGGCGCCGAGTACCAGCACGAACAGTACGAGCGCGGCGCCGGCCAGTGGGAGTCGTACACCGGCTTCGGTGCGGCGGCGTTCGTGGGCTATTCCACCGCCGATGCGGTGAAGGCCACGCGCAACAGCAAGGCGGTGTACGCCGGTGCAGCCACCAACATCACCTCGCGCTGGTACCTGGATGCGGCCGCGCGTTGGGAAGATCACTCTGATTTCGGCACGGTGTCCACCGGGCGGCTGACCACGCGCTTCGACTTCACCGATGCGCTGGGCGTGCGCGCTACGGTCAGCAATGGCTTCCATGCGCCCAGCTTGGGTGCGCAGTTCTACCAGGCCACCGGCAGCTGCCCGTGCGGCACTACGCTGGTGGCGCAGGTGGGTTCGCCGGCCGCCGCTGCGCTGGGTGCGACGCCGCTGAGGCCGGAAAAGGCCACCAACTACAGTCTGGGCGTGACCTGGGACCCGAGCCCAGGCTTCCATCTGGCGTTGGATGCCTACCAGATCGATATCCGCGGGCAGCTGGGGCAGTCCAGCCAGATTGGCTACAACGCGCAGGACCCGGCGCGCATCACCGACAACAGCGGCACCGTGCTGACCGCCGCGCAGAAGAACACCATTGATGCGCTGCTGGGCGCGGCCGGCATCAGCATTCTGCCCGGCGATGCGTTCTACGCCAGCTACTTCACCAACGTGGGCGACACCCGCACGCGCGGCGTGGAGCTGACCCTGGAAGCAAACCAGGACACGGCATGGGGCAAGCTGCGCTGGACGTACGCGGCCAACGTGGGCCGCACCACCATCCAGAAAGTGAGCGCGATTCCTGCGGCGCTGCAGGGCCTGCCCAACATCAATCTGCTTACCCGGTCCAGCGAATACGCGCTGCGCTACCGCACCCCGCAGTACACGCAGGTAGCGGGGTTGGGCTGGCAGAACGGGCGCTGGCGCTCGAACCTGGACTTCACCTACTACGGGCCGATCAAGCGCCTGAACAACGGCGTGGCCTACACGCAGCCGCCGGTGCTGGTGACCAACATTTCCGGTGCGGTGGAGCTGGGCGCGGGCTGGAGCGCCGCGCTTGGGGTGAACAACGTGTTCGACAAGCGCACCCGCAAGGTGCCCGAGTACGCGCGCAGCGCCACCGACGTGGCCAGCATTGAAACCACCTGGGATACCGGCGATGTGCTGAGCACGGTGGGGGCGGTGTGGTATGCGCGGGTGAACTATCGGTTCTGAGGTGTAAGGCAGTCGAGCGTGTCTCGACTCTACAAGAGCGCTGAACGCGAGGGTCTTTATGTCTTCCGTAGTGAACGTTGTGGCATTGGTGGGGTCGCCGACGGGGTCGGCGACATCGCGTACGTCGTTGCTGGTGCGGCATCTGCTGGATGCGCTGCAGCAGCGGATGCAGGCGCGGGCGGAGTGGGTGGAGCTGGCGCCGATCGCGCGCTCGCTGGGCCAGGCGCTGTCGCGCGATGAGGCCGCGCCTGCGGTGGAGCAGGCGCTGCAGACCATCGAAGCGGCTGACCTGCTGGTGGTGGCTGCGCCGGTCTATCGCGGCTCGTACCCGGGCCTGTTCAAGCACCTGGTGGATTTCATCGGGCTGGAAGCGCTGGTGGATACGCCGGTGCTGCTGGCCGCCACCGGCGGCAGCGAGCGCCACGCGCTGGTGATCGATCACCAGCTGCGGCCGTTGTTCAGTTTCCTGCAGGCGCACACGTTGCCGATTGGGGTGTATGCCACGCCGGCCGATTTCGATGGCGAGCTGATCAACAGCGCGGCGCTGCAGGCGCGTATTGCCCTGGCTGCCGAACGGGCCAGCGGCCATCTGGCGGCGCAGGGCGTGGCGCTGCCGGTGGCGTTGCGCCGCATTGCCTGACATCGCCCGTGATGGCCATGACGCGCAGCACTGTGCTTATGGCCAACACGCATCTGCATGGCCGGATCTGACCGCCGATTGTCGCGCACTGGCGCAGTGGCGGCGCTCGGTCTCTCTAGCATCGAAGGTGACGCGGCAGCACTACGCCGCACCTGATGAGGACTTCACTGTGGCGCTCGACGCATCCCCCAAGCCCATCCTGTTCCTGCTGGATCGCCAGTTCGAGGATGGCCAGTTGCCCGGCCAGCGTTTCTTCTGCCGGCACAGCCTGCTGCTGGAAGGTGCGCTGTCCAGCATTGACGGTCTGGATGACCAGCTGGACGTGCGACGGATCGGGTTCGCCCGGCCGCGCCGTGAGGTGATTGCCGAGATTGGCGAGCAGGACCAGTCGCTGCCCAAGCTGGTGCTGCCGCAGGGCGTGCACAGTGAGCACGCCAGTGGCGCGCACCAGGACCGCCAGGTGGTGTCCGGCGCCGAGCCGATTCTGGCGGCGCTGAATGCCCTGCTGGGCATTCCCGTGGCCCACCCCTGAGCGAGGACGCGCGCATGAGCTACCAGATAAGCGTATTGGACAAGAGCCCGGTGGCCGAGGGCGCAACGCCGGAGCAGGCGCTGCGCAACAGCCTGCAGTTGGCGCAGCGCGCCGAGCAGTTGGGTTACCACCGCTATTGGTTTGCCGAACACCACGCTGCGCCCACCCTGGCCAGTCCGGCGCCGGAAGTGCTGGCGGCCTGGGTGCTGGCGCAGACGCGGCGCATCCGCATTGGCAGCGGCGGGGTGATGCTGCGCCACTACGCGCCGTACAAGGTGGCCGAAAACTTCAACCTGCTGGCGGCGCTGGCGCCGGGGCGTGTGGATCTGGGCGTGGGCAAGGCCCCCGGCGGCCTGCCGGCCTCGACCGCGGCGCTGGCGGCGGGGCGACCGCCGTTTGCCGATTTCGACCAGCAGCTGCGCGATCTGCAAGGCTATCTGGCCGGCACCCGCGACGACGCGCAGACGCGCCCGGTACCGCAGGCCGCACCCGAACGTTTCCTGCTGGGCGCGAGCCCGTACAGTGCGCGCCAGGCCGCTGAACTGGGTTGGCGCTTCGTCTACGCGGCGCACTTCGACGGCGACCCGCAGCACATTGAAGCGGCGTTTGAGGCCTACCGCGCGCTGTCCACGCAGCCGCCGTTACTGGCCACGGTGGCCTTCGCTGCGCCCACTGCCGAAGCGGCGGCGCGACATATCGGCGCGCTGCGCGTGTACAAGCTGCACCTGTCGCCGGGGCAGACGGTGAACCTGCCCAGCCCGGAAGCAGCCGCTGAGTACGCCCGCCAGGTGGGTGTGGCCGAGTTCCGTATCGAGGAAACCGTCCCCAGCGTGCTGTCTGGCGATGCCGCACACGTACGCGCAGAGCTGGACGCACTGCACCGCCGCTTCGGCGTGGGCGAATTCATCCTGGACGCGCCGGTGGCCGACCTGGATGCACGCCTGACCTCCCTTGAACTGCTGTCGCCCGCACCGCGCGCGGCGGTGGCCTGACCTGCAGGAGATTCCCCCATGAGCACGACCCCGCGCCCCATTCCGTTCGGCATCATGCTGCAGGGCCCAGGCAGCCACATGCATGCGTGGAAGCACGCATCGAACCCGGCCGATGCCAGCGTGAATCTGCAGTTCTACATCGACATTGCGCGTAACGCCGAAGACAACGGCATCGCCTTCGGCTTCGTGGCCGATGGCCTGTACATCAACGAAAAATCCATTCCGCACTTCCTCAACCGCTTCGAGCCGATTTCGTTGCTGTCCGCGCTGGCCACGGCGACGAAGAAGATCGGCCTGGCGGGGACGTTGTCCACCTCGTACAGCGATCCGTTCACGGTGGCGCGCCAGTTCGCCTCGCTGGATCTGCTCAGTGGTGGCCGCGCCGGCTGGAACGTGGTGACATCGCCGCTGGAAGGGTCGGGCCGCAACTACGGCCGCCCGCACCCGGAACATGCACTGCGCTACCAGATTGCCGATGAGTATCTGGAGGTGGTGCAGGGCCTGTGGGATTCCTGGGATGACGATGCCTTCGTGCGCGAGCGCGACAGTGGCGTGTTCTTCGCACCGGAGAAATTCCGCCGCCTGGACCACAAGGGCCGCTTCTTCCAGGTGGAAGGACCGCTGAACATCCAGCGCTCGCCACAGGGACAGCCGGTGATCTTCCAGGCCGGCTCTTCCGATGATGGCATTGCACTGGCGGGCAAGTATGCCGATGCGGTGTTCACCCATTCGCCGTCGCTGGAAGAAACCCGCGCGTTCACCCAGAAGGTGAAGAATTCGGCCATTGCCCATGGCCGCAGCGCGGCGGACGTGAAGATCTTCCCCGGCATCGGCCCGATCGTGGGGCGCACCGCCGAAGAGGCCGAGGCCAAGTACCAGGCCATTGCCGCATTGGCAGGGCTGGACGATGCGCTGGCCTACCTGGGGCGCTTCTTCGACCATCACGATTTCAGCCAGTACGACCCGGATGCGCCGTTCCCGGAGCTGGGTGAGGTAGGCAGCAATTCATTCCGCTCCACCACCGACCGCATCAAACAGGATGCGCGCACCCAGGGCCTGACCCTGCGCCAGGTGGCGCTGCAGGCGGTGAGCCCGCGGCCGAACTTCATTGGTACGCCCGAACAGGTGGCCGACGAACTGATCCGCTGGTTCGATGCCGGTGCCAGTGATGGCTTCATCCTGGGCTTTGCCGCGCAGCGCGAGGGGTTGGATGACTTCGTGAACCTGGTGCTGCCGATCCTGCAGGCGCGGGGTTACCACCAGCGGGAACTGCAGGGGCAGACCCTGCGCGACAACCTGGGGTTGCCGTACAAGGCCAGCCGCCATGCGGTCGATGCCGCGCCAGCGCGGAAGGTGGGGTAGGGCGATGAGCGGAGACATTTCGGTAGCACCGCGCCACCCTCAGCGCGTTTCCGCAGCGACCGGCGTGCTGCCGGAGATCGCGGCACGCGCTGCCGAGGCCATCGCAATCCGCCATGACCTGCACCGCCACCCGGAACTGGCGTTCGAGGAACACCGCACCAGCGCCCGCGTGGCCGAACTGCTGCAGGGCTGGGGTTATGCGGTGACCACCGGCGTGGGCGGCACCGGCGTGGTCGGTACGCTGCAGCGTGGCAACGGCACGCGCCGGTTGGGCCTGCGCGCGGACATGGATGCGTTGCCGATCGCCGAGGAATCCGGGTTGGCGTATGCCAGCCAGAACGAAGGCCTGATGCACGCCTGCGGCCACGATGGCCACACCGCCATCCTGCTGTCGGCGGCGCATTACCTGGCCCACCATGGGCGCTTCAGCGGCACCCTGCATCTGGTGTTCCAGCCGGCCGAAGAAACCGGTTCGGGTGCATCGAAGATGATCGACGACGGCCTGTTCGAGCGCTTCCCGGTGGATGCGATCTACGGCCTGCACAACTGGCCGGGCGTGCCGGTGGGGCATTTCGGTTTTGTGGATGGCCCGGCGATGGCATCGGTGGATTGGGCGCGGCTGAAGGTGATCGGCAAGGGTGGCCATGGCGCCGAGCCCCAGGGCAGCGTGGACCCGATCCTGGCGGCGGCGCATATCGTGACCGCGCTGCAGAGCGTGGTTTCGCGCAATGTCGACCCGCGGCAGATGGGCGTGGTGACGGTGGGCTCGATCCACGGTGGCCAGGCGGCCAACGTGATTCCCGATGCGGTGGAACTGACCCTGACCGTGCGCGCCTACCTGCCGCAGGTGCGCGACACCCTGCGGCGGCGGGTGATCGAGATTGCCGAGCAGACCGCTTCGGCATTCGGCGCGCGCGCGGAGATTTCCTTCCCGCGCGGCTTCCCCAGTGTGATCAACCACGCCGAGCAGACCGCGCTGGTGCGTGATCTTGCGCTGCAGGCGTTTGGCCGCGAGCAGGTGGTGGCCGACTTCGCACCACGTACGGCCAGCGAGGATTTCGCCTTTCTGCTGCAGGCGCGGCCGGGCAGCTTCATCTTCGTCGGCAACGGTGACAGCGCGTCGCTGCACAGCCCGCGCTACGTCTTTAACGATGCAGCCATTGCGCCGGCCGCCAGCCTGTGGGCGCGGCTGGCCGAACACTATCTGGCGGAGGAGGCGGCATGAGTTCGGTGTTTGAGAACGAGCGCTTCCTGTATACCGGCGTGGACGATCCGCTGGCACGGCCGCTGTTCGATGGGCTGGAACAGGAATACGACAGCCGCTACGCCGATGTGCGGCGGCGCATTGGTGGCAGCGCCCGCGAGGAGCTGCAGCGCTACCCCGCGCAGGCGTTTGCCGCGCCGGTGGGCGCCTTCGTGCTGCTGCTGCGCGACGGCGTGGCCATTTCCGGTGGCGCCTTCATGCCGCACCGCGATGCCGACACCGCCGAGTTCAAGCGTATCTGGACGCTGCCGGGCCTTCGCCGCCAGGGCATTGCGCGGCGGGTGCTGCAGGAACTGGAAGAGCAGGCCGCACGCCAAGGCTACCGGCGCGTGTTCCTGACCACCGGCTTCCGCCAACCCGAGGCCGTGGGTCTGTACCTGAGCCACGGCTACACCGCGCTGTTCGACCTGCACGCCGACCCGGAAACCATCGCGCATCTGCCGTTCGAAAAGTGGTTGCGCGCGGCGCAGCCTGGGGCAGGCGCGGCGGTTGCCGCACGCCAGGCGGTGCATGCATGAGCACGCCTTCGACCGCGCTGGAGGGACTGGCCACGCGCCCGGCCGCTGCACACGCATTGAAGATCGTGCCGGCGCGACATCCGCTGCAGGTCGTGGGCACGCTGCTGGCGTTGGCGCTGATCCTGATCGGTTTGCAATCGGTGCTGGGCAACCCGCGCTGGGGCTGGGGTACGTTCGCCGAATGGTTCTTCGCCAAGCCGGTGTTGGAAGGGCTGGGCCGCACGCTGCTGCTGACCGCACTGGGCACCGGGCTGGGCTTTGCGCTGGGCACGCTGCTGGCGCTGGCGCGGGTATCCGGCTCGCCGCTGCTGGCAGCGTTGTCGTGGGGCTATGTGTGGCTGTTCCGCTCGATTCCGCTGCTGGTGCTGTTGCTGCTGCTGAACAACCTGGGCTACCTGTACAGCACCATTGAGCTGGGCGTGCCGTTCACCGGCATCAGCCTGTTCTCGTACCCGACCACGCAGCTGATCGGCGTGTTCACCGCGGCGGTGCTGGGCCTGACCTTGAACCAGGCAGCGTTCTCGGCCGAGGTGATCCGTGGCGGCATTCTGTCGGTGGACCATGGCCAGTATGAAGCGGCGGCCGCACTGGGCCTGCCGCGCGGGCGCCAGGTGCGCCGCATCATCCTGCCGCAGGCGATGCGATCGATCCTGCCTGCGGCTTTCAACGATGTGATCGGGCTGGCCAAGAGCACCTCGGTGGTCTACGTGCTGGCGCTGCCCGAGCTGTTCTACACGGTGCAGGTGATCTACCGTCGCAACCTGGAAGTGGTGCCGCTGCTGATGGTGGCCACGGTCTGGTACCTGGTGATCCTGACCGTGTTGTCGCTGCTGCAGCGGCGGGTGGAGCAGCGCTTTGCGCGTGGCCAGCTGCAGCGCGAGCGCAGCAGCTCGCGGGTGTCTTCGGTGCCGCGCGCGCGCGCTGCCGTGCCCGGGGATGGTGATCGCCCACGCGTGGCGGTGCCGCTGGAAGCCGGGAAGGGCGCGGCAGTGACCCTGCATGGCGTGGGCAAGGTGTTCGACGAGCAGGTGGTGCTGGACGATGTGAGCCTGGACCTGCGTGCGGGCAGCGTGACGGTGTTGATTGGTCCTTCGGGTGCTGGCAAATCCACGCTGCTGCGGCTGATCAACCATCTGGAGCGCGCCGACAGCGGCTATGTGAGCGTGGCCGGTCAGCTGATCGGTTACCGCCGCGAGGGTGACACCCTGTACGAACTGCCCGAGCGTGAGATCCGTCGCCGCCGCGCCGAGGTCGGCATGGTGTTCCAGGGCTTCAACCTGTTCCCGCACCTGACCGCGCTGGAAAACATCATGGAAGCGCCGATCGCGGTACGCGGGGTGTCGCGCGTGCAGGCCGAGCAGCAGGCACGTACGTTGCTGCAGCGGGTGGGGCTGGCCGACAAGGCCGATGCGTTCCCGCGGCAGTTGTCCGGTGGCCAGCAGCAGCGCATTGCGATTGCACGCGCGCTGGCGCTGCAGCCGAAGGTGCTGCTGTTCGATGAACCGACCTCAGCGCTGGACCCGGAGCTGGTGGCCGAAGTGCTGAGCGTGATTGAAGAACTGGCGCGCTCGGGCACCACCCTGGTGATCGTGACCCATGAACTAGCCTTCGCCCGCCGCGTGGCCGACCACGTGGTGATGATGGACCAGGGCCGGGTGATCGAGCAGGGCACGCCCGAGGCACTGTTCGAGCGCCCGCGCCAGCAACGCACCGCCGATTTCCTGGCCAAGACCCTGTAACCCTTTCGAGCGACCCTATGAGCCCTGCATCGCACCGTCGTCCTTCGCGCAGCACGCTGTTGGTTGTGGGTGTGCTGGTGATCGGCATCGCCGGCATCGTCTATTCGCGCGTACGCCAGGCACCGGCGCCGGTGCCGGCCGCCAGCGTTACCTTGGCCGGTGCCGACGCGCCGGTGCTGCGTGGCACGCCGGACCCCAAGGCGCAGGCGCTGCTGCCGCCCGGCTACCGTTTCGTGACCCCGGGCGTGCTGACCGTGGCCACCCACCCGGCGCAGCTGCCGTTGGCCGACTATGGTGCCGACAGCAAGCGGGTGATTGGCGTGGAGCCGGACATCGCACAGCTGATTGCCGATGGCCTGGGCCTGAAGCTGGTGCTGGTGCCGGTAGCGTGGGCCGACTGGCCGCTGGGGCTGGAATCGGGCAAGTACGATGCGGTGCTGTCGAATGTGACGGTGACGGAAGAGCGCAAGAAGAAGTTCGATTTTTCCAGCTACCGATTTGACCTGTTGGGTATCTACACGCGTACCGACGGACCGATCCAGAAGATCGAAAAACCTGCCGATGTGGCGGGGCTGAAAGTGGTGGTGGGCGCCAGCACCAACCAGGACCAGATTCTGCGGCACTGGGACCAGCAGAATATTGCCGCGGGCTTGAAGCCGGTGGAGTACCAGTACTTCGATGATGCGGTGGTGGGGCGGCTGGCGGTGATTACTGGGCGCGCCGATGTGTCGTTTGAACCGAATGCGACTGGCGCCTATTCGGCGCGCGATGGCAAGGTGCGCCGGGTGGGGTTGTTCCCCGGCGGCTGGCCGGATTCGGCGGCGATTTCAGCAACCACGCGCAAGGGCAGCGGGCTGGCCGATGCGATTACCCAGGCGTTGAACACGCAGATAGAAAACGGCACGTATGCGCAGGCGCTGCGGCGTTGGAACCTGGCTGAGGAAGCGGTGCCGCAGTCGCAGACCAACCCGCCGGGGTTGCCGGGGTTCTGATGCACGCCTTCCCCTGTAGAGTCGAGCTTGCTCGACTGCACTTCGCCGATCACCGTATTCCAGTCGAGCAAGCTCGACTCTACCAACGCGCCTCAAGCGTCTTGAACGGTTTCGCCAGCAGCACGCCATCTTTGTCGAAGTTCGAAACTGCTCGCCCATCCACGCGCACGTCCTTCGGCAGGGTGCGGCTGGGCCACCACACGCGTACTGGCGCGCCCTTGCGCAGTCCCTTGCCGAGCGAGACCTGTAGCGTTCCATCTTGCTGCCGGGCCTGCATCTGCAGCGTGCCGTAGGCGGTGGGCAAGCGGTCCACGGCCAAGCCCTCGCCAGCCACCCAGGAAGGGGGCGCCCCCGGCAGCAGCGACAGCGCATCGTCGTCTTCGCGCATCAGCATGCCGAACAGGGTGCGGCCGTATTCGGCGCCGATCCAGGTGTGCGGCATGTCGCCCAGGTAGCGCGGGAAGCGCAGCCGTGAATGCACCACTTCTGCCAGCACCTGCCACTGCAGCGGCCGGCGATCGTGCAGCAGGCCCTGCAGCAGTTCGTCGGCTGCTTCGGGCTGGCCCAGGTGTACGTAACTCAGCACGTTGCGGATTTCATACGGCGTATAGGCATACAGCGCACCGGGCTGGTTGCGCTTGCGCACATCGTCCAGGTAGCGGGCGAAGGTGGTGCGAAGGGCCTCGGCGGGCAGCACGCTCTGCGCGCCGGTGGGGTCCAGTGCGATCGACACACCGGTCGGGTCGCCGTCGCCAAGGTCTGCCGAGGACGGAATGAAGTCGATGCCCTTCCATGCCATGGTGGCGCGGATCGAGGCATGCAGTGCGTCATACAGCGCCTTGTACTGTTCGCGCGCCCACCTTGCGGTTTCGTGGTCGCCCAGCGATTCGGCCAACCACGCGCCATCATGCCAGCCCTTCAGACCCCAGTAGTCGTCCCAGTAGCTGTGGGTGGGTGAGGGGTAGCCCTCGTGGCTGATCGACGGAGCAAGAATGCCGGCAAAGCGCGCAGGCGACGGCTGGTCGGCCATGTAGCCCGGCACCAGGGTGCGTTCGCGCAGTTCCTGCAGGAAGCGCAGCGCGGACTTTACCTTGGGCAGATAGGCGCGCACGCTTTCCGGCCCGCCATCCAGCCGTGCGACGTCGGCCACCAGGGTGATGTACTGGCCCTGGCTGTCGTACTCGATGTCCGAGCCGAAGCCGGTATTCACGCTGCCATCGTCATTGAGGATGGGGGACACCAGGCCGTTGTCATGCACGCCGTGTTCGCTGTACCAGGCCAGGTAGTCGCGCGCGACCTTGGCTTCGCCCATGCGCAGCAGCACGGCCGAGGTGGCCATGCCATCGCGGATGAAGGAACGATTGTAGTTGCGTGGGCCGGGCTGCATGGCCGGGCCTGTCTGGTTGATCAGCATGTAGGCGGCCTGCGCGCGCAGCATGTCTACCAGCGAAGGATCGGGCAGGCGCAGGCCCACCTGGCCCAGCCGTGCCTGCCAATCATTGGAGGCGCGGCTGGCCAGCGTGTCGAAGGCCGTGTCGCCGTCGCGCGGCAACGCGGCCAGGTCCAGGGCCGGTGCGGCCGGCAGCACGCCATGGGCATCAGCGTTGGCGGCGCCCAGCGGGAAGGCCACCACGACGGCTTCGCTGGCACCGGGGGCCAGGCGGATGTGATAGCTCAGCGCCGCCGCGGCCAGGCCGGCGGCATCGCTGGCCTGTTTCGCTGCAGGCAGTTGTCCGCTGGCGATGGCCGCGGTGATTTCGGTATTGCCCTCGTTGCCGAACGGCGCGGCGCCTGCGGCATCGACGGTGGTGAGTGACTGCAGCAGCGTGCGGCCATTCACGCGAACGGCGTTGCCTGCAACGGCCACCTCGCGGATCGGCGACAGCCCGCCGTTCTGCCACGGCGGGTTCATCTGCATCGGTCGCACGGCCAAGCTCAGCGTGCCTTCGATCGCTGTAGTGCCGGTGTTGTGCAGACGATGGCGCACGAAGGTGACCGGCTGACCGTCGCGCTCGATGGCGAAGGCCTCGCTGCGCAGTTCCAGCCCCGGCTGCGGCGACCAGGTGGCCGATGGCATCGGCTTCCAGCCATCGCGAAGGGCGTGTTGCACCGGGTGTCCTGCGGCGCCGGCGGCGCGGCCATCGGCGCTGCGCCAGATCGGTTGAACCAGCGGCGCACCCTTGAAGACCTCGATGTTGCCGTATTCGTCGAAGATGGATTTTTGACGGCCCGCGTGCACTCCCACGGCCGTCCAGTACGTCTGCTGCATGTGTAGCGAGGCAGGGAACAATGCGCGCTGCGCGCCGCTGGCGGCGATCTGGTAACGCTTCATCGGTGTCATCACGGCCTTCGGGCCGAGCAGGCGGATGCGTTTGATCTGCGGTGCATCGCCTTCTACGGTCAGCCGCAGTGCCTGCAGGTCGAGCGGTGCATCTGCTGCCAGCCAACTCTGCTGCCGCGTGGCAGCCTGCGCATCGCGCGCCAACTCATGCCAGCGACCTTGCGCGTCCCGTGCCTGCAGGCGTGCGGCGCCGTGTACGCTGGCCCAGTCCACCGCCAGCCCGGTGCTGGGCTGCGCGCGGGGCAGAATGATGTCGAGCGTGTGGCTGCCATCCTTGCCAGTGGGTAGGGCCACGGTGCCGCCGCCCTGCCACAGCGCAGCGGTCTGGGTGGCATCCAGCCCGGCTACCTGTGCGCTGAGCGCGGTGTCGAGCGGTTCCATTTCGAAGATCGACACGCCCCAGTCGGACGTGCGCTGCGGGCTGGCCAGGCGCAGGTAGCGGGCCTGGCGGGGCGCGAAGTACAGGGTCTCGATGCCGCCCAGCGAATCGGCCATGACGTAGTCCGTCTGCCAGTGGGTGCCATCGAGCGAGGTCTGCAGCGAATAGGCTTCGGGGTTGGAGACATCCCAGGTGAGGCGCGCGCCTGCCAGAATTGCCGGTTTACCCAGATCGATCTGGAACCAATGGCCGGGGCTGAACGCGCCACCGGTCACCGTCTTCGGATCGTTGTCGATCAGGTGGCTGATCGCCATCGCTGGCACCTGCTGCGATGAGGCGCTGGCCTGCCATTGCGCGCGCGGTGGCAGGTTCTGTGCGCTGACCGCTGCCGCCAGTGCGAGGGTGGGCAGCAGCAGTGCCTGGGCGAGGCGCCGGTGCGGCGGGGAAGTGGTGCAGCGGTCGGCGCAGAACGGCATTGCGAAGGCCTCACATGAGCACGGCCCGGGAACGGGCAGGGCTACGCTAGCAAGGGATGTAAGCGGTTACATGACGCATCGCAGTATGTGGGTGGGCATGGCTGGGGGAAGGCGTGCCAACCAAGGTTGGCACCTACCGGGGC
>NZ_JACVUD010000108.1:0-13678 GCF_016624905.1 Stenotrophomonas sp. S49
AGGGAGGACATGGCGGGCTCCTGGCGGGGTGGGATGGCGCGCGGTGGGTTCTGCATCGGCAGCGCCATCGTCGGCCGGTAGCGCCGGGCTGCCCATTGCGCCTTGGTTTCCGCCGCTCATACCAGGGTATGCACGCGCCGCTCGCGGCAGCGCGACCATGGACTCACGGCCGCGCCGCTAGCGTGGTCGTGCAAGCCCGGCACGGTGCCGGTGCGGAGCCCGCCATGACTACTCCCCGCACGCCTTCGCCCGCCGAAAAGGATGCCGGTACCCAGGAAAGCCGCCAGGACCAGCACCAGGACGACGTGGCCAAGCGCCGCCCTGGCCAGAAGGACCAGAAGGTGCATGACGACAACACGCGGCGACCGCAACGCAAGGATGGGAGCCAGGAGCCGGGTTGAGCCGGTGATGGACAGGTCGAGTCTCAGTCGGCCAAGGTCATGCGGACGGCGGCGTCTGCGCCGCGCGGCCCACGTCGGCGAACCAGTCCGCGAGTTCGTGCATGTCGATCTGCTGGATCAGCGCAGGATTGATGGGATCGGCGGGTGCGGTCGGCAGGATGGCGGCCGCGACCTCGATCGCGCAGTACCCCGTACCGTCCCAGAGGCCTGCCAGATAGGAGGGGAGGGGAGCGCCTTCCCACAGCGGAGCGGGTGATGGCCACGAGTGCTGATCCTGCATCGGGCGCCAGCGACCGTCGGGGCGCACCTCGCTCCTGCGCTGTGCAAGCCATCGGATTGCAGCCTCCTTGGCCACGCGCGCTGCGTCTTTCAGTTCCCGGTGCCCAGACACGATCCTGATCTTCTCCCGGATGCCGTCGTAAGACAGTTCGCGAAGGCGCAGGACGACGAGCAACTGACTTCCCTGCAACCGCACCTGTTCAAGACCAAGCCCACGGGCGAGGTCAGCGACGTAGCCGGGAATGTAACGACCCTTCCAACCAGGGATGAGGGTTGAAAGTGGGATCAGATGTGGATCGGGTAGCGAGGCATGGTCCATGGGACCCCTTCCTGCATGTGGCGCTCCGCGCCGCGGGTACTCCCATCCTATCTGTCCGGGCAGTCCGTGCCCAAAGAAAAAGCCCGCAGATCACTGGGATCTACGGGCTTCTCTGAAAATGGTGGAGCCAAGGAGGATCGAACTCCTGACCTCGTCATTGCGAACGACGCGCTCTCCCAGCTGAGCTATGGCCCCACGGCGAAGCCAGTGTAGCGCCGCCGCCGGGGGCTTGCCAAGCCGCGTGGGCGGCAGCCGTGGCAGGCTGGGCGCCTTGACTGCCGGAAGACGCCCCATGACCGACTACCGTCCCATCGCGTGCGACCTGCACGATGTGCTGGAAATCGCCTGCCTGCACCGCGCGTGGCTGCAGGTGGAACTGACCGATGGCCGCACCTTCGTGGCCCGCGCGCGGACCACCCTGAGCACGCCTGGCAAAGAAGAATTCCTGCTGCTGGACGCCGATGGCGGCGAGCAGCGCATTCGCCTGGACCATCTGCTGCCGGTGACCACGCTGGGCGCCGACGGCCTGCCGGGACCGCGCACCGTGCTGGCCGTGCCGGGCCCCGGTGAAGCTGAACAGAGTTTGTGAATCAAGGGCTTGGCGCCGTCAATAACCTGAAGCGGCTAGGGCGGGTGGCATAAAGAGGACCAGAACGGTGCCGTTAAGAGGGAGCGCCTCGTGCGCTCCCTTCCACGGATATTCCCTCTGATGATGACCCCGGCTGCCTCCCGATTCTCCGCCTCGCCGCCGAAGCGGACCCTGACCATCGCAACGCGCCTGGCGCTGCTGATGGTGGCGATCACCACCGTGGCCTTCGCCGCACTGGCGATCCTGATCTACCGCGATACCGCTGACAGCTACCAGCAGCGCGTGGTTGCTGGCCTGGATACCACCACGGTGCTGATGCGCGATTCGGTGCAGCTGTATGACCGCAGCCTGGGCGAAAGCACCCAGCGCATCGCGGGCACCTTCCGCGCGATGCTGCCGCAGGGCGAGGCGTTGGCCGATGCCACCGCGCCCATCGACGTGGCCGGCCGCAGTGCGCCGACCCTGCGCCTGGGCGCGCAGGTGATCGGCCCGGCATCGACCGAGGTTGATCGCTTCGCCGAGGCGACCGGCGGCGTTGCCACCGTGTTCGTGCGTGACGGCGAAGACTTCGTCCGCGTGGCGACTTCGTTGCGCAACGCGCAGGGCGAACGCGTGCTGGGCACCGTGCTGGACCACGCCAACCCGGCCTATGCGCGGGTGCGCGCGGGGCAGGGCTACACGGGGCCGGCCCACCTGTTCGGCACTGATTACATGACCCACTACATGCCGATCCCGGCGGCCGATGGCAGCGTGGCTGGCATTGCGTTCGTGGGTCAGGACTACTCGCAGGGCCTGGCCGCGCTGAAGACGCGCCTGCGCGAAGCGACGTTGGGCCGCGAGGGGCGCTTCATCGTGGTCGACACGCGCCAGGGCAAGGACCACGGCCGGGTGCTGGCCGCCGCCGATGGCGAAGGTGGCCTGCTGCAGGAACGCGTGGCCGCGGCCGATCTGCCGGCATTGCAGGCCCTGCTGGATGGCCGCAGCACCCAGGCGCGTCTGCATCTGCGCCCGGCCGATGGTGGCCCCGAGCAGGCCTGGTTCGCGGCGGCGCAGCGCTACGGGGCCTGGCAATGGCTGGTGATCGGCCTGGAACCGGAATCGGTGCTGGCAGACGTGCTGAACGGCCTGATGCTGCGCATCGCGCTGATTTCCTTGCTGGCGCTGACCACCGTGGTCGTGCTGATCGTGCTGGTGGTGCGGCGCCTGCTGGGTCGTCCGCTGGCCGCAGCGGCGCAGGTCGCCCGCGATGTGGCCAGCGGGCGCCTGGACCGCGAAATCGATACGGGCCGCGATGACGAGGTCGGCCGTCTGCTGGGGTCGTTGCAGCAGATGCGCGCCAAGCTGCGCGAGATCCTGCAGGCGCAGGCCAGCATGAGCGAACGCCATGCGGCGGGCGCGGTCAGCCACCGGATCGACGAGCTGGCCTTCGAGGGTGAGTTCCGCGCCATGGTGGCCGGCACCAACGCGCTGGTGGCGGCGCACCTGCAGACCCAGCAGCGCATGGTGGCCCTGGTCCAACGCTACGCCGAAGGCGATCTGCAGCAGACCATGGACGTGCTGCCTGGCGAACAGGTGGCCATCACGCAGGCGCTGAACGGCGTGCGCGGCAAGCTGCAGGGCATCAACGGCGAGATCAAGCGCCTGGTTGCGGCGGCGGCGGCCGGTGATTTCACCGTGCGCGGCGATGCGCAGGCCTTCGCCAATGACTTCCAGCAGATGGTGCAGGGCCTGAACAGCGTGATGGCTACTGCCGATGACAACCTGCTGGCGCTGTCGGGCCTGCTGCGCAACCTGGCCGAAGGTGACCTGCGGCACCGCATGGACGGGCAGTCGCAGGGGGTGTTCGCGCGCATGCGCGAGGACGCCAATGCGACGGTGGGGTCGCTGGCCGGCATCGTCGGCCGCATCCAGCAGGCCGCCGCTGCGGTCAGCACGGCCGCTGCGGAAATTGCTGCCGGCAACGATGATCTGTCCCGCCGTACCGAGCAGCAGGCTGCCAACCTGGAAGAGTCTGCCGCCTCGATCGAGGAAATGACCTCTGCCGTGCGGCAGAACGCCGACCACGCACGCCGCGCAGACCGCCTGGCGAGCGAGGCGGCGCAGGTGGCCGGGCGCGGGGGCGCGGCCATGGCCGAGATGGAAGCGACGATGGGCCAGATCGATGCCGCCTCGCGGCGCATCGCCGAGATCATCACGGTGATCGATGGCATCGCCTTCCAGACCAACATCCTGGCGCTGAATGCCGCCGTGGAAGCGGCACGCGCCGGTGAGGAAGGCCGCGGCTTCGCGGTGGTCGCCAGCGAGGTGCGCGCGCTGGCACAGCGCTCGACGCTGGCGGCGGCGGAGATCAAGGGGCTGATCGAAGAATCGGTGGCCCGCGTGGCCGAAGGCAACGTACTGGCCGGCGATGCCGGGCGCACCATCCAGGACGTGGTCGCCTCGGTGACCGAACTGGGCGGGCTGGTGGGCGAGATCGCCCATGCATGCCAGGAACAGGCGGCGGGCATCGAACTGGTCAACCAGAGCATCGTGCAGATGGATGGCGTGACCCAGCAGAACGCCGCGCTGGTGGAAGAGGCGTCCGCTTCGGCCCGTTCCATGAGCGAACAGGCGAACGCGTTGCAGGACGCTGCCGGCCGCTTCGTGCTGCAGCGGCGCCCGGCATTGGCCCCGGCGTAAGGGCAACCGGGGTTGGGAGGCGGTGGTGCCGGCTACCGCCTTCCACCGGCGGACTTTGCCGCAGCGGGCGGGACGCGGACTGCGACGGGATGCGCAACGAAATCGTAACAATTCGGGCGATAATGGGCGCTTGCGCAGTGGTTCCCCCTCTACCGCCCGGCTTGCGCAGGCCGCCCGGACGTCTCCCAAGAGCTTTCGATGCCTTCCCATATCGCTTCCCGTCGTTCGACGGGCATGTCGTCTTCCTCGCTTTCCTTCCGCCGCCATCCGCTGGCCCTGGCCTGTGCCGGCCTGGCCCTGGCCGCCAGCTTCGGCGCCGCAGCGCAGGACAGCGCACCGACCCCGACCGGCCTGGACACGATCACCGTGACCGCCGAACACCGTGAGCAGAACCTGCAGGAAGTGCCGGTGTCGGTGGGCGTGGTGCAGGGCGAGCGCATGCGCGATTTCACCGCCGGCGGCGATGACACCCTGCTGGCGCTGTCCGGCCGCGTGCCCAGCCTGTATGCGGAAACCACCACCGGTCGCATCTTCCCGCGCTTCTACATCCGCGGCCTGGGCAACATCGATTTCTACCTGGGTGCCTCGCAGCCGGTGTCGATCATCCAGGACGACGTGGTGCTGGAACACGTGGTGCTGAAGTCCAACCCGGTCTACGACGTGGACCAGGTGGAAGTGCTGCGCGGCCCGCAGGGCTCGCTGTTCGGCCGCAACACCACCGCCGGCATCGTCAAGTTCGACACCCTGAAGCCGACCGATGAGTACACCGGCCGGGTCAGCGCCAGCTACGCCACCTACAACAGCGTGTCGGTCGATGGCGGCTTCGGTGGCCCGATCAACGACATCGCCTCGTTCCGCGTGTCGGCGCTGTACCAGCACCGCGATGACTACGTGGACAACACCTACCGTGGCCCCAGCGCCGACGGCACGGTCAGCCCGAAGAAGAACGCCATGGGCGGCTTCGATGACCGCAACGTGCGTGCGCAACTGCTGCTCAAGCCCAGCGACCAGTTCTCGATCCTGGCTTCGGCCCACGCCCGCGATTACGACGGCACCTCGACCCTGTTCCTGCGCGGTGCGCTGACCAAGGGTTCGAACCAGACCGACGTGCCGCGCGACAAGGTGGCCTATGACGAAGCCGACAACAACCCGCAGGCCTACAAGACCTACGGCGGTTCGGTGAAGGCGATCTACGATTTCGGCGCGGTCGATTTCACCTCCATCACTGCCTACGAAACCACCTCCGGCTACAGCCGTGGCGACACCGACGGTGGTGCGGCGGCGGACTTCCCGTTCAATGGCGTGGCCAACGGCTACGGTCAGTCGATGGGGCAGATCCGTGACCTGGACCAGTGGACCCAGGAATTCCGCCTGGCCAGCCACGATGACAGCGCCCTGCAGTGGCAGGCCGGTGCCTTCTACTTCAACGGCAGCGATACCACCGATTTCTACCAGCGCGGCTGGTTCCTGCAGGGCGCGGCGCGCAACCCGAACAACTGGGTGCGCCTGCGCAACAAGAACACCTCGTGGGCCGGTTTTGGCCAGCTCAGCTACGCCTTCACCGACAAGTTCAGCGTGACCGCTGGTCTGCGCCAGACCCGCGACGAGAAGCACACGCGCCTGCTGAAGACCGCCGACACCGCCGCCGGCGTGGTGACCTACAAGGGCCGTACGGACGTGAAGATGTCCGATACCACCCCGAGCTGGGACGTCAGCGCGATGTACCAGTTCAACCCGAACGTGAGCGTCTACGCCAAGGTTGCACGTGGCTTCCGCGGCCCGACCATCCAGGGCCGTTCGGCCGTGTTCAACGCTGATTTCACCACCGCCGACTCGGAGACCATCCTGTCCTGGGAAGCCGGTGTGAAGAGCAGCCTGTGGGACAACCGCCTGCGCCTGAATGCCACCGCGTTCACCTACACGGTCAACGACATCCAGCTCAACGGCAACGATTCGGACGGCAACGGCGTGCTGTTCAACGCCGACAAGGCCAAGGCCTACGGCTTCGAAGCAGACATGGAACTGCGCCCGGTTCCGAACCTGACCCTGAGCGCCGGTGTCAGCCTGCTGCACAGCGAGATCCAGGACAAGCGCGTGTATGCGCAGGTCTGCGGCCTGAACGGCCAGGTGGTGTGCACGGTGAACGACCCGACCATCAAGGTCGGCGCCAACACCTTTGCCCAGATCGATGGCAACCCGCTGCCGAACGCGCCAAAGTACAACATCAACTTCGCCGCGCGTTACGACATGCCGGTCAGCGACGCGGGCACGATGTTCGTGTCCACCGACTGGAACAAGCAGGGCTATACCAGCTTCGTGCTGTATGACAGCCAGGAGTTCAATTCCAAGGGTGATTTCGAAGGTGGTCTGAAGCTGGGTTACTCCGGCAACTACGGTGCCTACGAAGTGGCGCTGTTCGCGCGCAACATCACCAACGAAAAGAACCTGAAGGGTGTGATCGAAAACTACATGGCCGCGGTCTACAACGAACCGCGCACCGTGGGTGTTTCGTTGAACATGAACTGGTAAGGCCTGCTTGATCGGTTAACGAGAACGGCGCTCTTCGGAGCGCCGTTCTTCGTTGGGAAGGCCTGGGGGGAATTCAGGGCGTGGCGCTGACGCCCAGTCCCAGGGCCGGATCGGCAGGCGCGCTGGGCCCGAGCACCTGCAGTTGCATCGCTTCCATCCGTTCCAACACTTTGCGTTGCTTCGCGTTGAGCCCCTGCGAGGTGATCGCGATGTGCTTGCGTGCGGCGTCCAGCGGGGCTGGTTGGTAGTGCACGGTAAAGCGTCGCAGGGCGCAGCCGGTTACGTTCTGGACGGGCGCGCAGTCGCTCCCGTTGAAATCGACATCACCATCGCCGGCAACGATGAACGGGCTCAGCAGGATCTGCCCTTCGCGCGCGGTGAAGGCCAGCGGCGCATGGGCCTTGGCGATGACCGCCTGGATGCGCACGGCCGGGATGGTATCGGGAACGATCCGGTCTTCCCAGAACCCTTCCCTGGCTTCGGAGGTCTGGTAGTTCTGCGTGCCCCAGGACATGCAGTTGCCCGACGCGACGTGCACGGAGGTACACACCTGCCGGGAGTGCTGGTCGGTTGCCGTGTAGGGCGGCACCCAGACCTTCTTCCACGAATAGAAGCGATAGTCCACGTCGGCCAGGCGGGTAGCGCCGATGTCCTTGGAGACCTCGTCCTTGTCGCCCAATGGCTTCAGCTTGGCCACCCGGGTGTTCAGTCGATAGTTTTCCGCGCCATTGAGCAGGTAGGTGCCCGGCGGGATCAGATGGACTTCGAACACGTCCATCAGCACCGTGCGCTGCGGGCCGGTTTCCAGTTCGTTGGTATTGAACAGCTGCACATAGCCCTGCGAGGGAACGTCCTTGTGCTGCCAGGACACGCGCGCGGAGAAGCCGGGCAGGTCGGTCGAGCGGCGGCCCAGATGGAAGCCGGTGATGGGAGAGCCGACACCGGGTCCGCCGGTGTGCACGACATACGGGGCCGGCACCAGGACGGCAACCAGACCGTCGCGGGTGGCGCCATCAATGATGTCCACCAGCTTGGCCCTGTTTTCCTTTTCCTGTTCATAGCTGGGCGGCGGTGCAGCCTGCACAGCGCTGGCCATACCCGGCGCTACCAGCAGCAGCGCCGACGCTGCCGCACTCTTCAGGTTCTTCATCGACCACTCCATGTCTGCACGGCGCCACCCTAGCACGGCGCCTGCGGCACGGCGGTGCAGGGCGGCCTTGCATGCTAGGCTGCCGCGCTGTGTTGAACGGACTTCGACCATGATCCAGACGCTGTACCAGCAGTATGCCGATGCTCGCGCCGCCGAGACCCTGATTGAACAATGCCGGGCGCAGGTGGTGCGCTGGCGCTGGGCCAGCGGCGACATGGCGCACGACGCGCCGTTCATGGCCGAAAAGTATGGCGTGCGCCGCAGTCGCTGGCTGGACGATGCCAAGGCGGACCCGGATGCGCATGTGCACCATGGTTTCGACGCGCAGGAGCGCATCGTGCTTGCTGTGGCTGACAACGGGGCCAGGACCACGGTGTGGCTGCACGGCACCGAGCAGCGGCACAGCCTGAGCTTCTACCGCGGGGGACGCATTGCCTCGGCCCGCGCCTGGCACGAGCCTGGCGGGCGCCTGCAGCACAGTGAGCTGACTGTTGGCCATCGCGGTCATGACAGCATCTATCACTGGGACGGCGAAGTGCTGCTGCGCGTGGTGGTGCGCAACTGGGAGGACGAGCGCCCGAGCTGGTGGTGCCAGGATGTCTACAGCTACGATGAGGCCGGCGCCCTGGACCGTATCGAACTGCAGTATCTGCATGAAGACGGCACACCCACCGGCAGCCAGCGCCTGCAGTACCAGCGCCCGCGCCGCGGCGAAACCCTGGCCGCCGCCGCTGCCGATGTGGAGCGCCGGCTGATGCAGGCCATCGCCACGCAGCTGCCGCTGATTCCACGCGACGAGCCGCTGTATTGCCTGCTGCTGTGCTTCACCGATGGCGATTTCAGTTCGGCCTGGCCACCGTTCATCACCTGGGGGCGCCAGTCCTACCGGCAGGCGGTGCTTGAACGCGGTGAGGACGTTGCCTACTACCTGTGGGCACCGGACGAGATGCGTGCCGGCCAGCGCGACGACGATGAGTGCTGGTTCGACGATCCGGCCCTGCTGGACGCGTGCAAGCGCCATGGCCGGTTGATGGAGATGCGCGGCGGTACCACCTCGGCGATGCGCCTGCTCACGCGGGTGGCGGCGTGGCTGGATGCGCCGGAACAGCGCGCCCACCTGCACACCACCGAGGACTTCGTGGTGGCGGTGGCCGACAATACCGGCGCGGTCGACCCGCTGCCGGCGATGCGCAAGGCGATCGGTGCGCAGCGCTGGGCGCGCCTGAAAGCGGCCGGCTACGTGTGATGGGGGAGTGCCGCGCCGGTCAGGCGCGGCGGCCTGTCATGCTGGCAGCAAGGCCTGCAGGCGTGCTTCCAGTTCCTGCTGGCGCCAGCCGGCCAGCGCGGCCGGCCACTGGCGGCGTTCCAGATAGCTTTCCAGGTGCTTGCGCGAGGCCAGCACGCCGTCGGCCAGGCCCAGCTCGCGGCTGCGCTCGGCCACCGCATCCTGCAGCTTCTTGATGGTCTTCTTGTCGGCGTCGGTGGCCTGCACGGCCAGCGGTGCTTCGGCCTCATCGGGCAGCGGCGTTTCCAGCGCCTGCCACACGGCGGCGGTGAGCTTGCGCGGGGCTTTCGGGAACTGCTCGAACAGCTTGCCCAGCGCGGCCAGGTCGGCCGGCGGCGTGCGTGCCAGGGTGGCGGCCAGTTCGTTGTCCAGAATCCAGCTGCGCGGGCGGTCGCTGCTGCGGGCCTGGCCGTCGCGCCAGCGCAGCAGGCGCAGCAGGCGGCGCTGGGCGGCCGCGTCGAGGAACTGTGCCGCGCGCATGCCCAGGTGCGGCCAACGGTCTTCATCGTTGGCAACGTTGGCCAGCAGGCGTTCGGCATCGTCCTGCAGCCACTGGCGGCGGCCCAGCGCCTGCAGCTTGGCTTCGATCGCATCGTGCAGGGCAAACAGATGCTCGACGTCGTCGGCGGCGTACTGCAACTGCGATTCAGACAGCGGACGGCGCATCCAGTCCGAGCGCGTTTCGCCCTTGGCCAGCGTTACCCCGGTAATTTCCTGCACCAGTTTCTGGTAGCCCATGCCACCGCCGATACCGGCCAGCGCCGCGCCGATCTGGGTGTCGAACAAGGGCCGGGGCAGCACGCCGCAGGTCCACTTGAAGGCCACCAGGTCTTCGCTGGCGCTGTGCATGACCTTGATGATCGATTCATCGGTCAGCCACGGTGCCAGCGCTTCGGGCATGCCGGGAATCAGCGGATCGATCAACAGGATGTCGTTGCCCACGGCCATCTGCACCAAGGCCAGCTGCGGCCAGAAGGTGCGTTCGCGGATGAATTCGGTGTCCAGGCCGATACGGGCCGGGCGCTGCTGGCGGTAGGCGTCCAGCTCGGCGGGGGTGGTGATCCAGATTGCCACGGGTGGGGGCCTGCTACTCGGGTTTGCTCAGGCAGGGGAGAATAGCCTAACGTCGGTGCGCACCCGTACCGAAGGAGCCTCCGTTTGCGTTTTGCCCTGCCGATTGCGCTGTGTACCGCCCTGGGCCTGGCCCTGGCCGCGTGTACGCCGTCGCCGCCTGCAAGCCCATCGGCCGGCGAACCGGAACGGCCGCGGCCCAAGGTGGACGACACGGCTGCTGCGGCGGCCAAGGGCACGGTGACCATTGCCGGCGAGGATGCCAGCGAGGACGTGCAGCGCTGGACTCCGGCACGGGTGGATCGGCAGGGGCGGACGCTGGCGCAGCTGCGCCGTGCCGCCGAACAGGCGTTCAGCGACGGGCGGCTGTACGAGGACGCCGAGGCGGCCATTCCGCTGTGGCTGGCGGTGCAGGAAGAAGCCCCGGACGACCGCGCGGCCCGCGCCGGTCTGCAGCGTGCCCGGCAGCGCCTGCAGCAGCAGGCCGACGCCCTGCTGGCGCGGCCGCTGCAGCAGCGCGAGGCACTGGCCGAGGCAGGGCGGCAGGCGCTGGTGCTGCTGACCCTGGCACCCAACGAGCCGAAGGTGCGCGCGCTGCAGAGCCGGGTGGAGACCGCCCAGCGCGTGGTGGCCTACAACCGCTCGGGCGAGGAGGATCTGCGCGCCGGTCGGGTGGGCGAGGACGGTGACGGGGCCATTCCGGCGTTCCGTGAGGCGCTGGCACTGGATGCCAACAACCGCCGTGCCCGGCAGGGCCTGGCCGCCGCCGAAAGCGCGCTGATCCGGCGCGCCGAAGACGCCGCACGCAGCCGCGATTTTGCTTCCGCCGGGGCCTGGCTGGCCGAAGCCAGCAAGGTGCGGGATTCGTCGCCGACCATCGCCGATGCGTTCGAACGCATCGAGCAGATCCGTGCAGCGACCCTGGTGCAGTTGCGTGACGGCGGGCTGCGCGACCTGGAAACGCCGCAGGGACTGAAGTCGGCCCGTGAAAAGCTGGCCGAGGCCTTGCGCATCGCCTTGCCGGGCGATGCCGTGGTGGCGCAATTGCGCGAACGCATCGACCTGGCCACCCACTACGGCAGTTTCCGCCCAGGGCAGGTGTTCAGCGACCCCCTGCGCGATGGCGGGCGCGGGCCGCAGATGATCGTGGTGCCGCATGGCGGCTTCCAGATGGGCGCCGGTGACACCGAACCGGGCGCCAGCGACGCCGAGCGACCGTCACACTACGTCCGGTTCGAACGTGGCTTTGCCATGGCGATCACTGAAGTGACCGTCGCCGATTTCGAGCGTTTCGTGAAGGCCACCAGCGCGCGCCCGCGTGCGACCCGTCGCGGCCACTCGGTGGTGTATGACGAGCGCAGCGGCAACTTCATCCGCCGCAGCGGCGTGGACTGGCGCTCGGACTACGATGGCAGTCGCGCGATGGGCAATTCGCCGGTGATGCACGTGAGCGTGCGCGATGCGGAAAACTACGCCACCTGGCTGTCCGAGCAGACCGGCCGCGCCTACCGCCTGCCCAGCGAAGCCGAGTTCGAGTACGCCCTGCGGGCCGGCGGCAGTGGCCGCTACCCCTGGGGGGATGCCGGTCTGCCGCCTGCGGGCAGCGGCAACTACACCGGCAGCCAGGATGTTTCCCCGTCGGGCCGGCACTGGCACAACGCCTTCGTGGGCTATGGTGATGGCTGGTGGGGGCCGGCGCTGGTGGGCAGCTTCCAGGCCAATGCCTTCGGCCTGCACGACATGGGCGGCAACCTGAGCGAATGGGTGGCCGACTGCTGGCATTCCAGCTACCGCCGCGCCCCGTCCGATGGCGTGGCCTGGTACAACCCGGGCTGCCGTTCGCGGGTGATTCGTGGCGGCAACTGGGCCAACGCGCCCGAGCAGACCCGTGCGGCGTGGCGGCAATCCCAGGATTCCGACACCACCAATGCCCGCATCGGCTTCCGCCTGGTGCGCGGCATCTGATGCGCCTGTTTCACCCCGCGCAGGCGGCGGCCCACTAAGATTGCAGCGTGCCCGCCGGCCGGCGGGGTCCGCCGGAAGACCTGCCGATGCGCAACGATCCCTTTTCCCGCTCGCCGCAACAGGGTTCGCCACGGCGCGGCCTGTTCGGCAACATCCGCTGGTGGGTACTGCTGCTGGCCGCCGGCTATGCAGCGTACTACTGGTTTTCCAACCGAACGGTGGACCCGTATACCGGCGAGAAGGTGCTGATCGACAGCAGCCTGGATGCCAGCGAAGAACGTGCGTTGGGCTTGCAGGCCTACCAGCAGATCCTGGCGCAGGAACGGCCACTGGACCCCAACGCGCAGATCTCACGCGATGTGCGCGCCATCGCCCAGCGCCTGATCGCCAAGGTGGATCTGGTGGAAACCGCGCTGGCGCAGGAACATGGGCTGCAGCCGGGGCACTTCTCGCGCGATTTCGAGTGGGAAGTGAACGTGATTCCCAGTGACCAGGCCAATGCCTTCTGTCTGCCCGGCGGCAAGATGGCCGTGTACACCGGGCTGGTACCGGTGGCGCGTACCACCGATGCCATGGCGGTGGTGATGGGGCACGAGATCGCCCATGCGCTGCTGCGCCATGGTGCACAGCGCATGGCCCAGCAGAAGCTGACCCAGATCGGGCAGATGGCCGGTGCGGCCAGCGGCATGGATGCGCAGCAGCAACAGATGATGATGTCGGCGATGGGCTATGGCTATCTGTTGCCGTACGCGCGCAGCCACGAGACGCAGGCCGATGAAGTGGGTCTGATGCTGGCGGCGGCGGCGTGCTTCGACCCGCGCGAGGCGATTCCGCTGTGGCAGCGCATGGGGCAGGCCAGTGGTGGCCAGTCGCCGCCGGAGTTTTCGTCGACCCATCCCAATCCCGGCACCCGCATCCAGAACCTGCAGGCGCTGATGCCGAAGGCCCTCGAGTACCGGCAGAAATTCTGCGAGCAGGCGCGGTAGGGGGTGGTCGGCAGGGCTTGCAGCCCTGCACCTGCTTGGATCAACGGCAACGGCAACGGCAACGGCAAAGGCGGATTTCCCGGGGATGGCGGGGCGGTGTCGGATTGCGGGGACGCCGCAAGTACGTCCGTGTAGGCTTGGCAGCCGCATCCATGCGGCTGACACCCCGCACTCCGACACCGCCCCACCTCTGACAGATCGCCGCGGTCTGTCGGAACGGCATTCTGCTCTGGTAGGTGTCGACCTTGGTCGACACGGTAGATCCACGCCATGCGTGGATGAAATTGTCAGACATCGAAAGGAATGCGGGGTCGGATCCCGTGCCGTTCCGACAGTTCGCGGGAATCTGTCAGGGGTGGAGCGGTGTGGGTGGGCAGGACCGCAGGCGCCATGGATGGCGCCTACGAGCCCCCATGGTGAAGTGA
>NZ_JACVUD010000109.1:0-13594 GCF_016624905.1 Stenotrophomonas sp. S49
ATGGCCCCGCGCTACCGGTGGGTCGCGTGTTTCGGCAGGTAGCGCCGGGCCATGCCCGGCGGCGGTTACCGGCCCAGTTCGAACACGACGTCCAGGTTCACCGACACGGTCGATTCGCCCGGTGCCACCGGGGTGGCCTTGTCCATCGCCGCGCCAGCGGCCATCGCGCGCATCATCGGCATCGGGCGGAAGCCGCCATTGCTGTTCTCGGAAATGCTGACGATGCGGCGCACCTGCAGGCCCAGCGACTTCGCATAGGTCTGGGCACGGGCCTGGGCCTTCTTCAGCGCGGCCAGGCGGGCTTCGTCGTAGACCGGCTCGGGCTGGTCGATCTCGAACTGCGGGCCGTTGATCTGGTTGGCGCCCTGCGCGGCCAGGGCGTCCAGCACCTTGCCCAGCTTGGCGATGTCACGCACCTTCAGGCTGACCGTGTTGCTGGCCTGGTAGCCGGTGATCTTCGGCGCTTCGTTGTCGGTATAGCGGTACTGCGGGTTCAGGCTGACGCCGCTGGTCTGCACGTCGCGCTCGGCAATGCCGGCGGCCTTGATCGCGGCCAGTACCTTGTCCATCTGCTGGGCGTTCTGGCGCATGGCACTGTTGCCGTCGGCGGCCTGGGTGACCACGCCGGCCGACAGGGTGGCCACGTCCGGCACGCGGGTGGCTTCGGCGTTGGCCGAGATGTTCAGCAGGGTGCCTTCGGCGGCGGCGACCGCGGGCGGCGGCGGCGGGGCAGCATGGGCGGTCATCGAAGCTCCAATCGCGAGGGACAGGGCAAGCAGCAGCGGGGTGGCGGTGCGGCGCATGGGATCTCCTTGGTGTGCCGGTGAGGGTGGTGTCGTAGCGATGAACGCGCTGTGAGTCCGTTCGGGGTTGAAGGCGTTCAAGGCGGGGTTGCCGACGATTCAGGTGGCGGCCTCAGGTTATGCTGTGCCGATGCTCTATCTCGCTTCCCGCTCGCCCCGACGCAACCAACTGCTGGCCCGACTCGAACGCCCCTTCCAGGCCCTGGACCTGGAGGTGCCCGAGCAGCGTGCGCCGGAGGAAAGTGCCGAACACTATGTATGCCGGGTGGCTGCCGACAAGGCGCGCGCCGGCTTGGCCCGGGTGCTGGCCACCGACCCGCAGGCGCGGGTGCTGGGCTCGGATACCGAGGTGGTGCTGGACGGGCAGGTGTTCGGCAAGCCGGCCGATGCGGTCGAGGCCTGCGCCATGCTGGCGCGCCTGGCCGGGCGCACCCACCAGGTGATGACCGCCGTGGTGGTCGTGCACGCGCAGGGCCTGGACACCGAACTGGTGGTCTCCGAGGTCACCTTCGCGCCGATCGCCGCGGCCGACATCGCCGCCTACGTGGCCACCGGCGAACCGCTGGACAAGGCTGGCGCCTATGCCATCCAGGGCGGCGCCGAGCGCTGGATCGAACACCTGTCAGGCAGCTATTCCGGCGTGATGGGGCTGCCGTTGCTGCACACTGATCGCCTGCTGGCCCGCTGCGGCGTGCCGGCCCCCACTGCCCATGCCGCCAGGGAGGCTGCCGATGTCTGAGGAAATCCTGGTCAATGTGACCCCGCGCGAAACACGGGTCGCGGTGATCGAAAACGGCATGCTGCAGGAACTGCACATCGAGCGCGGCTGGCGCCGGGGTGTGGTCGGCAACATCTACAAGGGCAAGGTGCAGCGGGTGATGCCCGGCATGCAGGCCGCGTTCGTGGAAGTGGGCCTGGAGCGCGCCGCGTTCCTGCACGCCAACGACGTGGTGCGGCCGGCCCCGGTGGCCAGTGCCGATACCGAGAACACCACCCTGCCGCCGCCGTCCAGCGTGCCGATCGTGGAACTGCTGCGCGACGGCCAGGACATCGTGGTGCAGGTGGTGAAGGACCCGATCGGCACCAAGGGCGCGCGCCTGACTACGCAGATCAGCATTCCCTCGCGCTACATGGTGCTGCTGCCGCAGTCGAAGGTGGTGGGCGTTTCGGCGCGCATCGAAGACGAAGGCGAGCGTGCGCGGCTGAAGGCGCTGGTGACCGAACTGTCGGCGCAGCACGGTGGCTACGGCTACATCGTGCGCACCAATGCCGAAGGCCAGCCGGCCGAAGCCATTGCCGAGGACATCGCCTATCTGTCGCGGGTCTGGAACGTGGTCGAGCGGCGCGGCCGCGAGGCGCCCTCGTGCAGCAACATCTATGAAGACCTGAGCCTGCCGCTGCGCTCGGTGCGCGACCTGATCCGCAAGGACGTGGACAAGGTGAAGGTCGATTCCAAGGAAACCTTCGCCCAGCTGCAGGCGTTCGTGGCCAAGTACATGCCGGTGCTGGCCGAGAAGATCGAGCTGTACAGCGGTGACCGCCCCATCTTCGACATGTTCGGCGTGGAAGACGAGATCGGCCGCGCGCTGGACAAGCAGGTGCCGCTGAAATCCGGCGGCTATCTGGTGATCGACCAGACCGAGGCGATGACCACCATCGATGTGAACACCGGTTCGTTCCTGGGCCAGCGCAACCTGGAAGAAACCGTGTTCCGCACCAACCTGGAGGCCGCGCAGGCGGTGGCCAGGCAGCTGCGGCTGCGCAACCTGGGCGGCATCATCATCATCGATTTCATCGACATGGACGATGCCGAGCATCGCCGCCAGGTGCTGCGCACGCTGGAAAAGGCGCTGGCCCGCGACCATGCCAAGACCACCGTCTACGACTTCTCGCCGCTGGGCCTGGTAGAGATGACCCGCAAGCGCACCGTGGAAAGTCTGGAGCGCCAGCTGTCGGAAACCTGCCCGCAGTGCAGTGGTCGCGGCAGCATCAAGACCACCGAAACGGTGACCTACGAAATCTTCCGCGAGATCACCCGTGCGGTGCGCCAGTTCGATGCCGCGCGCCTGCTGGTGATCGCCTCGACCAAGGTGGTGGCACGCATCACCGAAGAGGAATCGGCCGCCGTGGCCGAGCTGGAGGAATTCCTCGGCAAGAGCATCCGTTTCCAGGCGGACGAGCAGTACCTGCAGGAGCAGTTCGATGTGGTTCTGCTCTGATCCACGCCGGCTGCGGTCCGGCGCCGGCCGATGAGCGCGCCGCCGCGCCTGCGACTGCGAAGGATCCGCCGTCATCTGATTGCCGCGTGCGCGGTAGGTCTGGTCGTGCTTGCCCTGCTGGTGGGCACGCTCAGCCAGCTGTTGCCGCTGGCCGAGCGCCACCCGCAGCAGATTGCCGCGTGGCTGAGTGCGCGGGCCGGCCAGCCAGTGCGTTTCGAGCGCCTGCAGACCGCCTGGACCCGGCGCGGCCCCCTGCTGCAGTTGCAGGGGCTGCGTATCGGTGCCGGGCAGGGGTTGGCCATTGGCGAAGCCGAAGTACTGGTATCGATGTACAGCGGGTTGCTGCCGGGGCGCTCGTTGACCGAACTGCGCCTGCGTGGGCTGTCGCTGGACCTGCAGCAGGCCGCTGACGGCCGCTGGAGCGTGCGTGGCCTGCCGCAGTCGAGTGGTGCGGGCGATCCGTTGGATGCGCTGCGCCGGCTGGGCGAGTTGCAGGTGATTGGCGGACAACTGGCCGTGCATGCGCCCGCGCTGGGCATCGACGCCACGCTGCCGCGCATCGATCTGCGCCTGCGCGTGCAGGGCGATCGGCTGCAGGTGGGCGTGCGTGCCTGGGCCCAGGCCGAGGCCCTGCCGCTGACGGCGGTGCTGGAACTGGACCGGCGCAAAGGCAACGGCCAGGCGTGGCTGGGTGCCGACCCGGTGGATTTCCAGGCCTGGGCGCCGCTGTTGGCCGGGGCCGGCGTGCGCCTGCGCGAAGGCAAGGGCGAGTTGAACCTGTGGCTGACCCTGCGCGATTTCGCGCCGGTGGCGGTCACCACCGATTCGGACCTGCGTGGGCTGCGTATTGAAGGCGCACCGATGCCGGGCGTGGCCCACCCGCAGGTGCAGCTGCAGCGCCTGCAGGCACGGCTGCGCTGGCAACGCCAGGCCGACGGCTGGGTGCTGCAGGTGCCGAAGCTGCGGCTGCAGGGCGATGAGGGCGCACAACAACTCGATGGCCTGCAGGTGCGCCTGGGCCGGCAGCTGCAGATCAGCAGCGGTGCGGTGCAGGCCGGCACGGCCGTGCGCGCGCTGGCCCTGAGCGACCGGCTGGACCCGGGCCTGCGCCGTTGGCTGTACCTGGCCCGGCCACAGCTGGACGTGGCCGCGCTGCAGGTGCGGGGTGAACGCGATGGCCCGCTGTGGGCGCAGGGCGAGCTGCAGTCGCTGGGCTTTGCCAGCGTGGCCGGCGCGCCGGGCCTGCGTGGCCTGGGCGGGCGTTTCGAAGGCGATGCCAATGGCTTCAGCCTGCAGCTGCAGCCGCAGCGGCAGTTGCAGTTCGATTGGCCCAGCGGTTTTGGCGTGCGCCACGACCTGCATCTGGCCGGGCAGGTGGTGGGCTGGCGCGATGAAGCCGGTGGCTGGCGCATCGGCACCCCGGCCCTGCGCGTGCAGGGCACCGATTACGCGGCCGACGTGCGCGGCGGGCTGTGGTTCCAGGGCGACGGCACGCGGCCGTGGATGCAGCTGGCGGCCAAGCTGGACGATGTGCCGATGACCGCCGCCAAGCGCTTCTGGATCCATTCCAAGATGAGCAAGGGCGCCACCGACTGGCTGGACATGGCCCTGGCCGGCGGCCAGGTACGGGGCGGTATCGGTCTGGTCAGTGGTGACCTGGACGACTGGCCGTTCGACAACAACGATGGCCGTTTCGAAGCCACTGGCCACATCAGCGATGGGCAGATCCGCTTCCAGCACGACTGGCCGCTGATGGGCCAGGTGGATGCCGATGTTGCCTTCATCGGGCCGGGCTTCCATATCCAGGGCCGTGGCGACCTGGCCGGGGTGGCGGTGCAGCACTTTGAAGCCGGCATTCCCGATTTCGGCCAGCAGCCGCTGTACGTGCGCGCCGACAGCCGCAGCGAAGCGGGCGCGCTGCTGGCCATGCTGCGCCAGAGCGGCCTGCACAAGGAATATGGCGACACCCTGGACAACCTGAGTGCCAGCGGCCCGGCCAACGTGCATTTCGATCTGCTGCAGCCCCTGCACCATGACGAAGGCGGTGGCCACCTGCAGGGCACGGTGGACCTGGCCGGGGTGAAGCTGGCCGACAAGCGCTTCGACGTGGCATTCGATGGCATGCACGGCCAGGCCCGCTACAGCAACGCCGGGTTCGCCGCCGAATCTCTGGCGGTGCGCCACCTGGGCCAGGATGGCACGCTGAGCCTGCGCGCCGGCGGCTTCGTGCGCGATGTGCGGCTGGCGTTCGAATCGGAGTTGTCGGCCAGCCTGGATGCGGGCGTGCTGATCGATCGCGCGCCGGAAATGGCCTGGCTGAAGCCTTACATCAACGGCACCTCGCCGTGGACGATCGCGGTCAACCTGCCCAAGGTCGCCCCCGGCAGTGCCGCCCCGCCCAGCGAGCTGCGCCTGCGTTCGGACCTGGTGGGCACCCGCCTGGATCTGCCGGCACCGTTGGACAAGCCGGCCGCCGAGCCGCTGGCCACCACCGTGGCCGCACAGCTGCCGATGGGGGCCGGACGCATCGATGTGGCCTTTGGCGACCGGCTGGCGCTGGCTGCGCGCAGCCACAACAACCAGACCGGTGTGCAGGTCACCCTGGGCAGCAGCCAGGTGGACCGCGAGCCGCCGCCCAGCGGGCTGACCATCAACGGCCGCAGCCCCACTCTGGACGCGCTGGAATGGATCGGCCTGGCCCGTGGTGCGGGCGGCGATGGCGACCCCATGCCGCTGCGCACGGTGGATGTGCAGGTGGGCCAGCTGATGCTGATCGGCGGCGTGTTCGCGCAGACCCGGCTGCAGCTGCACCCCGGGCCGCAGGCGCTGGATGTGCGCATGGACGGCCCATCGCTGGCCGGCCGCCTGAGCGTGCCCAATGCCGACGGTGGCACCATCAGCGGCACGCTGGACCGCGTGTACTGGCAATCCCCGCCTGCAGCCGCCGGCGCGGCAACGCCGCCCGCCGCGAAAGTGCAGGCCGGTGCCGACGACATGGACCCGGCCAAGCTGCCGCCGTTCGCGCTGGACATCGCCGACCTGAAGTTCGGCAAGGTGGTGCTGGGCCAGGCCGTGCTGCGCACCCGCCCGCTGGCGCAGGGCCTGAGCGTGGACGAGCTGCGCTTCCGCGCGCCGGACCAGGAAATCGACATCACCGGCCGCTGGCTGGGCAAGAGCGCCGGTGCGCGTACTGAACTGAACGCCCAGGTGCGCAGTGAGGATCTGGGTGGCCTGCTGCAGAACTTCGATTACGCCGGCCAGTTGCGGGGCGGCTCCGGCCAGGCCCAGCTGCAGGCCTGGTGGGCCGGCGGCCCGTCCGATTTCCAGCTGGGCAACCTGCAGGGGCAGCTGGACATCCATGCACGCAACGGCCAGCTGCTGGAACTGGACCCGGGGGCCGGCCGCGTGCTGGGCCTGCTGAGCGTGGCCCAGCTGCCGCGCCGGCTGATGTTCGACTTCCGCGATTTCTTCTCCAAGGGCTTTGCCTTCAACCAGATCGAGGGCGGCATGCAGTTCGGCAACGGCATGGCGCGCACCGACAAGGTGCTGATCGAAGGCCCCGCAGCGAACATCACCATCCGTGGCCAGACCGACCTGCGCCAGCAGCAGTTCGACCAGACCATTGATGTGAACCCGCGCGCCGGCAACCTGTTGACCGTGGTCGGCGCGGTGGCCGGTGGCCCGGTGGGCGCCGCCCTGGGCGCGGCCACCAATGCGGTATTGTCCAAGCCATTGGGTGAGATCGGCGCGCGCACCTACCGGGTGACTGGGCCGTGGAAGGAGCCCAAGGTGGAAGTGATCGAGCGCAGCCGTGACCGCAGCCCCACGCCGGCCCCGGTGCCCGTGCCGGTTCCGCCGCCGACCGTGACCGACCTGCCGCGCCCGCGCTGAGCGCGGCGCCCCTGTTCATCGCGTGGCCTTGCCTGGCCACGCCAGCACCCCCAGATCGAGACCATGACTGATACTGCCCTGACCCTTGCCAACGACCGCCTGCTGCGCCCCGGCGGCCTGGATACCGCTGGCCTGGAGCGCGCCTTCGGCCAGCTGCTCGGCCCCGGCGTGGACTTCGGCGACCTGTACTTCCAGCATGCCCGGCGCGAGAGCTGGAGCGTGGAAGACGGCATCGTCAAGGACGGCGCCCATTCCATCGAACAGGGCGTAGGCGTGCGCGCCATTGCTGGTGAAAAAACCGGCTTCGCCTATTCCGACGATATCCATGCCGATGCACTGCTGACCGCGGCGCAGTCGGCGCGTGCGATTTCCCGCGAGGGCGGCGCACAGCAGGGTCGCTCGCTGCTGCGCGGCAACGCCCGCGCGCTGTACCCCACGCTGGACCCGATCGACAGCCTGGGCAATGAAGCCAAGGTGGACGTGCTCAAGCGCCTGGATGGCTACCTGCGCGCGGCCGACCCGCGGGTGAAGCAGGTGATGGTCAGCCTGTCCGGCGGCGTGGACACCGTGCTGGTGGCCCGCACCGACGGCGTGCTGGGCGCCGACGTGCGCCCGCTGGTGCGCCTGAACGTGCAGGTGATCGTGGAACAGAGCGGTCGCCGCGAATCGGGTTATGCCGGTGGTGGCGGCCGCTACGGCTACGCCGAACTGTTCGCCGATGGCCGCCCCGAAGCCTTCGCCCGCGAAGCGCTGCGCCAGGCGCTGGTGAACCTGGACGCGGTACCGGCCCCGGCCGGGGTGATGCCGGTGGTGCTGGGCCCGGGCTGGCCCGGTGTGCTGCTGCACGAGGCGGTGGGCCATGGCCTGGAAGGTGACTTCAACCGCAAGGGCACCAGCGTGTACGCGGGCCGCATCGGCGAACGCGTGGCCGCCCCGGGCGTGACCATCGTTGACGATGGCACCCTGGACGGGCGCCGCGGCTCGCTGAACATCGATGACGAAGGCCACCCCAGCCAGTGCACCACGCTGATCGAGGACGGCATCCTGGTGGGCTACATGCAGGATGCGCTGAACGCGCGCCTGATGGGCATGGCCCCGACCGGCAACGGCCGCCGCGAATCGTTCGCGCACCTGACCATGCCGCGCATGACCAATACCTACATGCGTGCCGGCCAGCACGACCCGCAGGAAATGATCCGGTCGGTGAAGAAGGGCCTGTATGCGGTCAACTTCGGCGGCGGCCAGGTGGACATCACCAGCGGCAAGTACGTGTTCTCGGCCACCGAGGCCTACCTGATCGAAGACGGCCGCATCACCGCGCCGGTGAAGGGCGCCACGCTGATCGGCAATGGCCCGGAAACCATGCAGAAGGTGCGCATGGTCGGCAACGACCTGGCCCTGGACGAGGGCGTGGGCATCTGTGGCAAGGATGGCCAGAGCGTGCCGGTCGGTGTCGGCCAGCCCTCGCTGCTGATCGAGGGCCTGACCGTGGGCGGTACCCAGGCCTGAGCGCGGCGATGGCCAGCGCCCATGCCCGCACCGTCGGGGACTCAGTCCTCGTCGGCTTCGTCGGTGCCGACGTCGTCGGCCTCGTCGGTCGCGGCCTTCAGGCCCAGCGCCGCCGGCAGCATCAGCGCGCGCAGCACCTGGAAGATCTCGCGGTAGGCGCGCGGCGGCTTGTTCTTGGCTTTTTCGGCCTGGGCGTTGCGCACCAGCGTGCGCAGCTGCTGGCGGTCGGCCTGCGGGTAGTCGTCCAGCAGGGCGGCCAGCGCCTTGTCGCCCTCGGCCAGCAGGCGCTCGCGCCAGTCTTCGGCGCGGTGCATCATCGCCACTTCGCGGCGGCCGGTTTCACTGTTGGCGTCCAGCGCATCGCGGATCGCGTCCAGCGTGGCCTCGTCCTCGCGGCGCATGTGCTTGGCCAGGAACGCCAGCTGCCGCTTGTGGGCGATGTGGGCGGTAATGCGCTTGCACTCGGCGATATGCGGCAGCAGGTCTTCCGGGATCGGCAGGCGCGCCAGCTGGGCCGGGGTCAGCGACACCAGCTTCTCGCCCAGGGCCAGGACATCGAGCGCGTCGCGCCGGTTCTGGCTGCGGCTCTTGTCGTGGAATTCACCGGTTTCTTCGTCGCGTCCGCGCATCGTCCCTACCTGATCTCAAAAAAAGTCGCCCGGCGTGATGCCGGGCCCAACCTGTACAGGATAAAGCATTGAACGTGATCGCCCCTGAAGTCGCCACCGGCGACGACAGCCTGGCCCGGCTGGAACGGCTGGCCGACCTTTCCCAGCAGCTGATCGACCGCGCCCGCGCGCTGGGCGCCAGCCAGACCGAGGTGAGCTGCAGCGAGGACCGCGGGCTGGAGGTCAATGTCCGCCTTGGCGAGGTGGAGACCGTGCAGTCCACCCGCGACCGCGGCATTGCGGTGACCGTCTACTTCGGCCAGTGCAAGGGCAGTGCCAGCACCGCCGACCTGAACGAGGCCAGCCTGCAGGCCACGGTCGAGCAGGCCTGCGCCATTGCCCGCCATACCGAGGACGACCCGGCCGCCGGCCTGGCTGACGCCGCGCTGATGGCCCGCGATTTCCCCGATCTGGACAGCTGGCACCCGTGGGCGCTGCAGGCTGACCAAGCGGTGGACCTGGCCCTGGCCTGCGAGGCCGCCGGCCGCCAGGCCGATGCGCAGATCCGCAATTCCGACGGTGCCTCGGTGTCGAGCATGCAGAGCGTATCGGTGTACGCCAACTCCCATGGCTTCATCGGTCGCGAACGCGGCACCCACCATTCGATCGGCTGCGCGCTGATTGCCGGCACCGGCGATGGCATGCAGCGGGATGGCTGGTACACCAGCGCGCTGGCCCGCGAAGACCTGGAGGACCCGGCCCACGTGGGCCGTCGCGCCGCCGAGCGCACCGTGGCCCGGCTGCAGCCGCGCTCGCTGCCCACCGGCAGCCTGCCGGTGCTGTTTGCCCCGGAAGTGGCGCGCAGCCTGGTCGGCCACCTGCTCTCGGCCGTGTCCGGTGGCGCCCTGTACCGCCAGGCCAGCTTCCTGCTGGACAGCGTGGGCCAGCGCCTGTTCCCCGAATGGATGCAGATCGAAGAGCTGCCGCACCTGCGCCGCGGCCTGCGCTCGGCCGCCTTCGATGGCGATGGCGTGGCCACCCGCGCCTCGGCCCTGGTGACCGACGGCGTGCTGCAGCGCTACGTGCTGGGCAGCTATTCGGCGCGCAAGCTGGGCCTGCAGACCACCGCCAATGCAGGTGGCGTGCACAACCTGCAGCTGGCCGCCAATGCCGGCTCCCTGCACGAGATTGCCCGGCAGATGGGCAACGGCCTGCTGGTGACCGAACTGATGGGGCAGGGCGTGAACGGGGTGACCGGTGACTACTCGCGCGGTGCCGGTGGCTTCCGGGTCGAGAACGGCGAGATCCAGTTCCCGGTCGATGGCATCACCATTGCCGGCAACCTGCGCGACATGTTCGCCAGCATTGAAGCCGTGGGCAGCGATGTCGACCCGCGCTCGCACATCCGCACCGGCTCGATCCTGGTGGGACGGATGACGATCGCCGGTAATGATTGATGGCGTTGATGCCGTAAGCTATGCCCGCCTGACGCGACCGGCCCGCAGCTGGTCGCGCATGACCACCCAAAAAAAAGGAGTTTTGTCGTGAGCGATTTCGATAACGTCCCGGCGGCGGGCAACGTGCCGTCCGACCAGCGCACCATGGCGCTGGCCGCGCACCTGCTGGGCATCTTCACCGGTTTCATCGGTGCCCTGATCATCTGGCTGATCAACAAGGACGACGCAGGCAAGTCCTTCGTCACCGACCAGGCCAAGGAAGCGCTGAACTTCCAGATCACCATCGCCATCGCGATGTTCATCTGCATCATCCTGACCTTCGTGATCATCGGCGCCATCCTGGCCCCGATCGTCGGCCTGCTCAGCCTGGTCTTCAGCATCATCGCTGCGGTCAAGGCCAACAACGGCGAGCTGTACCGCTACCCGTTCGCGCTGCGCCTGATCAAGTAATTCCGGCGGCACGTGCACAGCAGAACGCCCGGCAATGCCGGGCGTTTCTGTTTCCATCGCCGCTAGCGCCGGGCCACGCCCGGCGAGCGCGATCAATGATCGCGTTCCACCGCCAACGTGGCCAGCGCACGCAGCGCATCGGCTTCTTCGTGGTAACCGGCCAGTGCCGCCTGCATGCGCGCGGCCAGGTCGCGCAGGTGCGCCTTGGCCCCGTCCATGCCCAGCAGCGCCGGGAAGGTGCTCTTGTCCTGGGCCTGGTCCTTGCCGGCGGTCTTGCCCAGCTGCTCGGAACTGGCCTCGACATCCAGAATGTCATCGCGCACCTGGAAGGCCAGGCCCAGCGCATCGGCGAAACCGTCCAGCTGGGCCAGCACCGGCGCCGGTGCTTGGCCGCACAGCGCGCCCATGCGTACCGCCGCGCGGATCAGCGCACCGGTCTTCAGCGCGTGCATGCGGGTGAGTGCGGCCAGTGACTGCTGCTGGCCGGTGGCATCGATATCCAGCGCCTGGCCGCCGCACATGCCGGACGCGCCGGAGGCGTGGGCCAGGGTCTGCAGGCAGGCCACGCGCAGGCTGGCCGGCAGCGCGGCGTCGGCCAGCAGGCCGAAGGCGCGGGTCTGCAGGGCATCCCCGGCCAGGATCGCGGTGGCTTCGTCGAATGCGATATGCGTGGTCGGCTTGCCGCGGCGCAGGGCGTCATCGTCCATGGCCGGCAGGTCATCGTGTACGAGCGAATAGGCGTGAATCAGCTCCACGGCCATCGCGGCCGCGTCCAGTTGCTCCAGTGGCGCGCCGAACAGGCGGCCACTGGCGTAGACCAGCAAAGGGCGCATGCGCTTGCCGCCGCCCAGCACCGAATAGCGCATGGCCTGGTGCAGACGCTGCGGCGCATCGGCCGGCGAGGGCAGGGCGGCGTCAAGCTGGCTTTCAATACGGTCGCGCCAGTGCGCGAACAGCGCCTCAACCGTCATGGCTGGGCGGGTCGAACGGTTCGGCGGTGTCCGGCTGGGCCGGATCGCTGAGCAGGCGCACGCGCAGTTCGGCCTGCTCCAGCGCCTGCTGGCACTGGCGGTACAGACCCACGCCACGTTCGTAAGCACTGAGCGACGCTTCCAGACTGAGCTCGCCGGTTTCCATCTGCTCCACCAGCTGTTCCAGCGATTCGAGCGACTGCTCGAACTGGGCGACCGGGGAGACGTTTTCGGGGGACTTCTTGGCCATGCGACAAGTGTGGACGGCAGCCGCGCGGGGGTCAATTCACCAGCCGCCGGGGCGCCACTGCAACTGCGCGTCGTGGGCCTGCAGCCACGCCTGCAGGGGGGCGGAAACCACCACGTCGGCGGCGGCCAGCAACTGCTCGCCGTCGAACAGCAACGGCAGCTGCGCGCGCCGCCAGGGCGCCAGGTGCTCGCGCTGCAGGCAGTCCTTCAGCGCATGTGAATGGTTGCGGCCGGGTAGCAGGATGCGCTCGCCCCCCTGCCGTGCGCGTACCTGCAGGGGCTGGGAAAAGGCCTTGCAGCCCAGCAGGCGCAGTTGTCCGCCGTCGGGGAGTGGCAGCGGCGCGCGGCCATCCCAGGCGGCGTGCCAGGCGGTCGGCAGCGTGGGCAGCGTGGCCGGCAGCAGGTAGGCATGTCCACGCCATTGCTGGATCGCGTGGTCCTTCCAGCGCACCTGCGCCTGCCGATCGCTGGGCGCTGCCAGCAGTTCCTGCTGCAGCTGCTGCAGCACCGTGGCCGGCAGCGGAGCGGCACCGTGCGCGCGCACCCAGGCACGCAGCACGCGTGCACCGCGCGCAGGCGCCACCTGGCCCAGCAGCTCCAGCGACAGCACGCGCGGTGCCACTTCCAGGTGCGCGATCAGTTCGGCATCTTCCTCGTCCAGCATCGCGCGGGTCTGCGCGCAGTGGTCGGCGCTGCCGGCCAGGGCGGCGGCTGCATGTGGCCAACGTTGGCGCAGCAGCGGCAGGACCTGCAGGCGCAGGAAATTGCGGTCGGCGTGGTCGTGGTCGTTGCTGGGGTCGTCGATCCAGCGCAGGGCATGCTGCTGTGCGTAGTCGTGCAGTGCGCTACGCGCGGTGTGCAGCAGGGGCCGCCACAGGCGGTGGCCCTGCAATGTGCTGTCGGCGGCGATCGCCGCCAGGCCATCGATGCCGGAGCCACGCAGTGCGCGCAGCAGGAAGGTTTCGGCCTGGTCATCCTGATGGTGGGCCAAGGCGAGGGTTTCACCCGGCCGCAGTTCGGCAGCAAAGGCGGCGCGCCGGGCCTGGCGCGCGGCACCTTCCATCCCCAGGCCGTCGGCCGTAGCGACCTGTACGCGATGCACAGCCAGGTCGATACCCAGGGCATCGCAGTGCTGCTGGCAGTGCCTGACCCAGGCTTCGGCATCGGCCTGCAGGCCGTGGTGGACATGCACCGCGCGCAGCGGCGTGGCGCTGGCCTGCGCGCAGTGCCAGAGCCAGTGCAGCAGCACGGTCGAATCCAGCCCGCCGCTGTAGCCGACCAGCAGCGGGGTATCCAGCGGGACAAGGGCAGGGAAGTCACTCACGGCGGCAAGTATAGGGTGGGGGGGCTGGCAGGGCTGCGCCCTGCACCCGCTCAATGCAACGTCAACGTCAACGTCAACGTCAACGTCAACGTCAACGTCAACGTCAACGTCAA